>NZ_FTOO01000008.1 GCF_900156755.1 Alicyclobacillus vulcanalis | reverse complement strand
CCATCTACTTCGGCGACCGAGTGACGCCATACCTGCCATGACGACGTTAGGTGGCATGCCCACTGTGTGTGGCATGCCACATCTGACCAGGATGGCAGCCGGAAATCGGCTGTCAAGGCTGGAAACACACCTTGACAGCCTCACATGGTACGACAGCCTGGGACCCGCCACAGGAACGAATGTAATCTCTTCAAAATGGAGTTTACACAGAACACTTGACACACCCAGCTAGCACGTTTCAATCGTCATCAAAATCGATAGACGAGCGAGAGGGGAGATAGGGGTGAAGAGGGCAGCGGAGCAACTAGATGCCATGTATAAGGCGGGAATGGCGATTATAATTACGGCTTCATTGTTTTGGATACTTTATTCTATTCCTTGGGTATATCAACATGCAAAGCTGTATGTATTGTTATTATCCATCATTTCATATGCCTCTTGTTCTGTGGTTATAATTATTTCTTGCATAAAATTTATAATTATGTACAAAAAAGGAATATAATTGTGTTTTGGTGCATATATCCTAAATAATCAGTTTTGTACGTGGTGAGCCGGGCGCAAGCGGCATAGTCGCAGGCGCAAGCTCATGCGAATGTTTTTGAGTCGGCGAAGAGCTCGGATGAGGCGGTGCATGAACAGGGGAAAACAGAAAGTGCGCGTGAGTCATCTGAGAGTGACAAAAAGGGAAATTGGGTTGAGGACGTAGCGAAAATCGCTGGAGATGTTTCGGCTGGAGCGGTGGCTGTTTCAGTGTTGACAGCGTGGGCACCATCGTTTGCAGCAGCGGACGTTGTATCTGCGTTTAGCGGCCTAATAGCTTTAGGAGCTGATGGATACTTATATCTACGTGGCGAAAGAAGCGCGACTGCTCTAGGACTTGATGCCGTGGCATTGGCACCTGCTGCAGGTTTAGCAAAGGAAGGAGCGAAAGTCGTCGAACAGTTGAGGTCAGGAAATATGATGCATCCAATCTTGTACGGAGTGAAGGAGTTTGCGGCTGACGAGAAAATGTGGGCGGTTGTTGGCAAGACGTATCAGGAGTTAGGCGGAGGCATTGTCTCAGTCGCGAATCGCCTGTACGAAGGAAATAATCGTCTCAATGACAAATAAGAGGGTGGATGGCTTTGATGAAAAGCAAGTCTGCTCAACAACTTTATAACATTTATAGAAGTATTGTAGCAGCAATGATAATGGGCTTTAGTTATGTGTTGCTAAACCTAATTCCGTGGGTACACAAGCATTTATTATGGCCTTTAACATGGATAGGGCTAATCGTAATGGTTTGTAGTGGCATTTTGATCTGTGTTTTCTATGTTCGATTTCTCATTCTGTATCGAAGGGGTCTGTAAATCATCCTGTATTCCCGTAAGCGTAAACCCAAACCCACACGGCGTTCATTCTCTCGTCGCTTGAAAATTTCATCATCAAGCCGCGGGAGGGTTCTTGTATGCGAGAGCACATGTCTCACCAGGAACGCCGTGAACTTTGGCGTGAACGCATCGCCGCCTTCTACGACAGCGGCCTATCCGCCAGCCAGTTCTGCGCTAAGCACGGTCTGAAACCCCATCCGTTCCGGTACTGGCTTCGCCGACTTCGAAATGCACCCCTCCATGACGCGCAAGACGCGGCGTTCGTATCCGTGGTGACGACATCCTCACCTTCGAACGCAAGCCGCTCGCTCTTGACCCTCCGCATCGGTTCGGTGGAGATCGACATCTGTCCCGGGTACGACGCCTCGACGGTGGTGAGCGGTATGACGGCCCGAATCGTGACGGACGAGGACGGGAATACGGTGCGGGTGACGCGGCAAGTGCCAGAACGCGGTTCAAGGTCGTGACGGTCTTCGACGTGTCGCAGACCGATGGTGATCCGCTGCCGACGCTTGGGCCGGAGCATCCAATCGAAGGCGATCGGCATCAGGCACTCTTCGAACGTTTGCGGCGTGTGGTGGAACGGAATCACAGAATTCAGGTTCTGCCGGAGGAGGAGAGGGAAGGGGCGCGCGGGTTCTTCCGGCCATCGACTGGGGAGATCGCGCTGTCAGCGTCGAACTCGGTGGATCAGAACACGAAGACCTTGGTGCATGAGTACGCGCATGCGCTTTTGCACAGCGATCTCGTCGGGAGGAGCCTGCCCGCGGAGTAGAGAGAGGTTGAGGCGGAGGCTGTGGCGTTTATCGTTTGTAAGGCGTTCGGGTTCGACACGAGTGAGTACAGCGTCGGGTATGTGGGCGTGTACGATCACGGTGACAAGCGACGGATCCGACAGAGCGTCGAGCGGATCACGCGGACGGCCGGGAAGATCATCGAGGAAATCGACCGGGCGGTTTGTTCTGTATTTACTGACGAGTCAACCGCAGGGGTCCACGTGCCAGGCAACGAGATGGAAAGCCATTATGAAAGGAAAATTGTTGAAATTGATGTGAATGTTCAGTAAAAATCTGTTCACAATATGGTAGAAGACTTGTCACGATGGATTGACAACCTGGGGCCAATGTAAGCTATGATACGTACGGTTGTACTGATGTTGGACGGGATCGGTACTGATTTCGAGTCGAAGGAATTTGGAGTCGAAGGGGTCTTTTCTATGGCGAAAACACCAATCACGGTCGCGTATGGGGATGGTATTGGGCCGGAGATCATGACGGCAACCCTGCGCATTCTGGAAGCCGCCGGCGCCGAACTCGACATTGAAACGGTCGAGATCGGCGAAAAGGTGTATAAACGCGGCATTGACAATGGCATGGATCCGAAGGCCTGGGACAGTGTGCGGAGGACGCGCGTGCTCCTCAAAGCTCCGATTACCACGCCGCAGGGCGGAGGTTATAAGAGCCTCAACGTCACCCTGCGTAAGGCGCTCAACTTGTACGCAAATGTCCGGCCGACGGTGGCGTACAGCCCGTTCGTGGAGACGACCCACCCGAAGATGGACCTCGTGATCATCCGCGAGAATGAAGAGGATCTTTACGCGGGCATCGAGCATCGCCAGACGCAACAGGTGTATCAGTGCCTCAAGCTCATCACGCAGCCCGGTTCGGAGCGCGTCATTCGTTATGCGTTCGACTATGCGCGGGCAAACGGGCGCAAAAAGGTCACTTGTTTCGTGAAGGACAATATCATGAAGTTCACGGACGGCCTGTTTCACAAGGAGTTTGAGCGCATTGCTGCTGAGTATCCCGACATCGAGCACGAGACGCTGATCGTCGATATTGGCGCGGCCCGGTTGGCCAATACGCCGGAGCGCTTCGACGTCGTGGTCATGCCGAACCTGTACGGGGACATTCTCTCTGACGTCACCGCAGAGCTCTCCGGTTCCGTGGGGCTCGCGCCCTCGGCCAACATCGGCGACGGATTCGCGATGTTCGAAGCCATTCACGGTTCTGCGCCCGACATCGCTGGGCAAAACATTGCGAACCCGTCCGGATTGCTGCTTGCCGCCGTCATGATGCTCATTCACATCGGGCAACCGTCCGTTGCGGAAAAGATCCATCTGGCGTGGTTGCGCACCATCGAAGATGGGATTCATACGCGGGATATCTACCGCGATTCCGTCAGCAAGAAGCTGGTCGGCACCGACGCGTTCGCCGATGCGGTTATCGAGCGCCTTGGCGAGCGTCCCCAGATTCTCAAGCCCGTCTCCTACCGGCAAGACGCGGCGGCCATCGCGAAGCGCACGTGGCAGCCGGGGCCGAAGGCGGAAAAACGGCTCGTCGGCGTCGATGTGTTTCTCGACTGGGGACCCGGTGCGCCGGACGATCTCGGCGGAAAACTGAGTCAAATTCGCGTCGACGATCTGAAACTCGAGGTCATCACGAATCGCGGCATTAAGGTGTGGCCGAACGGGCTTCCAGAGACGTTTTGCACCGACCACTGGCGCTGCCGGTTCCGTAAAGAAGGCGGCGCGCAGGTTCAGCCTGGGGAAGTGGTGGAATTACAGCGGAGAATCATTGAGGCGGGGTTTGACGTCATCAAGACGGAAAATCTCTACACCTTCGACGGTGTGCCTGGGTTCTCGGCGGTTCACGGTTAATACCACCGCGCTTTTCTTCATTCGTCCAACGCATGCTTCGAGGGGCCTTCTCGAGAGAAACGTGACTCGGGGAGGCCCTTCTTGCGTCTGCGCGCGTGCTTCTGGCGCGCGGGCTGGCGAGCTAGAGCGCGGTAGGGGCCGCGCTTCACGCCTTTCTTTCGTCCATCCTCGTACATGAAGTTGCGCATGTTCTCGCAACTTAAGAGGGACGGTGGGTCAAGAGGAGGGATGCGCTTGAGCGAAGCGCGTGACGTCATCCAGCGGAGGGCGTGGGATGTCGCAAGGGAGGTGGCGCGGCAGCTGGAGCCGTGTCCCGACCTTCGCGTCCTGCCATGGTCTTGGACCGCGCCGCGCGCCGCCGGAGTCGCCCTATGGCTCGAAGGACTCGTGGATGAGAGGCAGTTACAGAATGCGCTGCTTCACCTGCGCGAAGCGAGCGGTGCCAGAAAGGCGGGCCCCTACGTGAGCCCAGGCGTCGCGGCACACGAAATCCGGACCATCTCGGCCGCGGTGGAAGCTCTGCTGAAGGGTTCCGCTGTGGTCGTTCGAGATGGGGCCGATACGGCCCAGGCCTGGGATTTGAGTCAACCGCCCGGGAGGACCATCAACCGGTCGGAAAATGAACCGACGCTGCACGGGCCCCAGGAGGCATTCGTTGAACAACTCGCGCTCAATCTGGCGATGGTGCGCAAGCGCCTGAAGTCACAGAAGCTGAAAATCGAAACCGTCACCATCGGCGCCGTGGCGCCTTGTGATATCGCGGTCATGTACCAGGAAGGGATCGCGAAACAAGAGATCGTCCACGAGGTTCGACGGCGGCTCGCGCAAATCCATGTCGACTACGTCGCGGACGCCAATGAAATCCGGGAGTTCATCAACGATCCGCGGTTCTCGGTGTTTCCCACCACGGAAGAGACGGAACGGCCGGATCGCGTAGCAGCGGCTTTGATGGAAGGGCGTGTGGCCATTCTGACGGACGGATCGCCCACGTGCCTGATGGTGCCGGTCACGTTTGCCATGAATCTGTCGTCTCCAGAAGACTACTACATGCACTATTCTCTCGCCCTCCCGCTGCGCCTGCTGCGCCACCTCATGTTCTGGGCGTCTGTCTTGCTCCCGGCGCTTTATGTGGCCCTCCTGACCTATAACCAGGATCTGCTACCGACCCCGCTTCTGGTGAGTGTCGCCGCGCAGCACGCCGGGATTCCGTTCCCAACGATTATCGAGGCGCTCGGCATGCTCGTGGCCTTTGAGGCCCTGCGGGAAGCCGGCACGCGCCTTCCCCGCGCGGTGGGTCAGTCCGTCAGCATTGTGGGCACGCTTGTCATCGGCGACGCAGCGGTTCGCGCCGGGCTTGTGTCTCCAGGCATGGTCATTATCGTGTCGGCCACGGGCGTCGCGTCCTTCACCCTGCCGGCGCTCGGTTTGGTACAGGCGGCCAGGCTGCTCCAGTTTCCGTTCGTCCTCGCCGCGGGACTGTTCGGCCTCTACGGCGTGCTCATGCTCGGCATGGCACTCGTGGGCCGCATGGCGTCCCTTCGCTCGTTCGGCGTCCCCTATCTATCGCCCATCGCGCCAAACGTGATGGGGGACATGAAGGACGTGATCATTCGCGCGCCGTGGTGGATGATGAAGCGCCGGCCGCGCCAGTTTGAATCGGTCGATCGCGTCCGCATCGCGCGGCCCCGCTGGATTCGCCGCGCGCCGAGGTGAGGTGGAACCTTGACCGCGTGGACATCCCTGCGAAAACCGCTCGGACTGCTTGCGGCGGTGCTGTTCACGGCCGCCCTGTGCACAGGCTGCGACTACAACGATATCGACCACCTCCTCTTTTCGAGCGGCATCGGCGTGGATCGCCTTCAAGACCACCTGCGGCTCTCGGTGGATCTGGTCCAACCGGGCGGCGCGGGCAACCCGGCGATGGGATCGAACTCAGGCTCAGGGGGCCCGAATCAAGCCCTGGATGAGATCGTCTCGGCCGATGCGTCCACATTTGAAGAGGCCATGAGTGCCATTCAGTCAAAACTCTCGCACGCGCTTTACCTCCAGCACAACGCCGTGGTCCTCTTCTCGCAAGACGCGCTGCGGCACTTCACGTCCATCGCGGACGCGCTTGAGCGCCATCGTCAGTTGCGGCGGAGTCAGCTGTGGGTCGTCACACCGCGGTCCGCCGAGCAGATCTTCCGTCAGTCGCCAGGCCGAGTCGAGCCGGTCTCGCTTGTGTTGCGCGATCTCGTCGACGAAGCTTCGCGTCGGGAGATGTGCCTCGCGAGCGATGAGTTGCACGTCGTCAAGTCGCTCCTTCGCCCTTCGGGGGTGGCGTCCCTCGCCGTGATCGACCAAGGGCAGGACGGTTCTCCGGAACTTAGGGGTCTCGCGTATTTGAGGCGCGACGGGAAGGTGTACATCGTGGACAATGACCGGCTGCTGAACCACGCCTGGTGGCTCGGGCGCACGCTCGACGTACGCGAGGCGGTGCCCTGGAAGGTGACGCAGGGCGAAGCGACCGTCGGCTTGCATTGGCTGCGAACTTCCACCCGAGTCATAGCCCAGGGTTCATCGGCGTCCCCGTCGATCCGCGTGGTTTGGCGGGGCACAGCCGAGATCGAGCGATGGGCGGGAGGGCGCACGATGAGTGCCGCGGCGTTTCATGCCCTTGAGACCGCGGCGCGCCGCGATATCGAACGCCGGCTTCAGGATGCGCTGAACGAAGTCCGGACGGCCGACATGGACGCGTTTGGCCTGACCAATGCCTGCGTGCAAAAAGGGTTGCACGTGTCTGAAGAGGCGTGGAAACGAGTCCCCGTCGTCTACGACGTCGAGCCGCACATCGTCCAGGGACAGTTGGCCGCCAGCACTCCCTTTTCGAGCGATACAAGCGGGAGGGGTTGAGATGACAAGCGCGTGGGCCTTGCTCTGGGCCATTTTTGGGGCCGTGGTGGACTTTCGGAGATGGACGCCCAAGTCGCGCCAGGCGTGGTTGACGTGGCTGTTCATGACGGGGCTTGCCATTGGGGTGGCGATTGCAACCGACTTCCACATGGGTCCGTCCTTCAGACCCCTGCACGTGTTCGACGTGTTCTCGGGGCTCAGTTCGTGGCTGTACGGGGGAAGCGTGGGAATCGAGGAGGCCTGAACCTTGGTGCAGATTTCGCGGTATCAACTGGTCCTCATGCTCATCTGGACTGTCCTTGGCACGGGCATCGTGACGATGCCAGGCACCATCGCGCAGTTCACGCTCCGCGACGCATGGGTGTCGAGTATGGGGCTTGTGCTCGGCGCCGTCCTGTGCGCCGCCATCGCGTGGGTGCACGTGCGCCTGTTCCCGGGACGAACGCTGACGCAGGCTGCCATCGACGTCCTTGGCCCGGCGTGGGGCCGCGCCTACGGCGTCTGGTATATCGTCTACGGTATCATTACGACGGCGACCATTGGACGTGAGCTCAGCGCTTTTATCGGCATTTCCGTGCTGCCGAACACGCCGGATAATCTCGTGAGCGCCATCGCCTTTGCGGTGTCGATGTACTTGGCGTATCTGGGCATTGAAGTTGTGGCGCGCGTCAACGAGTTCATCCTGCCACTTGCAGCGCTGGTGTCGCCCGTCCTGTTCTTGCTCTCCGTACGCCTCTTTGACCCTTCCGCCTTGGAACCCATCTTGGGCGATCCCGCCAGCGCCGCTTGGCGCGGCGCGGTCGTTCCTGCCTTTGCCTACGGGCTCGAATTTTCCATCGCACTCCAGTGGACGCCTGCCCTGCGCAGTCCGCGCACGTTGCCCGTCGACATTCTCTTGGCGGGTGCGATCAGCGCGCTGGTGCTCTCCACGCTCGTGGTTTTGACGGTCGGCGCACTCGGCGAGCCGACTCGGTACTTGAACTACCCCGTATTGGAGCTCGCGCGTGCCATTCGTCAAGGGAAATTTGTCGAACGCCTGGACACGCTCTACGTCATGGGCGTGGCCATCACGCTCGTGCTCAAGCTCTCCGCGTTTCAGCTCGCCGTGATCGAGGCGGTGAAGGATGTGAGCGCCTCGGCAGAGCGGACCTGGATTCCCATCCCTGTGGCCCTCCTCGCGTGGTCGTGTAACAACTACGTGTTTCGCAATGTGTTTGACGTCACCGACTTCATTCTTCGCGACGTGCCCGGGTACTTCTTGACCACGGTCGTGCTGATGCCCATCGGCCTCTATATGCTCCGCGCGGTGCAGTCGAGAAAGCGCGCCTTGCGTCGCCTCAAGCGCACATAAAAACGTTCGTTCCATGGCATGGATAGGATAGGGAACCCACGGAGAGAGATGGAGGAGATGTCATGCGACCGTCGGCTGAACCCATGGTGAGCCAACCCATCAGCAAAACGCTGGAACACAACGTCAACTACGTCAATCAACTCCTTGGCATCGGCACGACTTGGGACATCATGGCGAAGCCCTTTCGATACGGCCGCCTCAATATGATGTCGTACGTAACCAATGGCTTCTTTCTCACCATGAACGTCGTTCTCGTGCTCGACAGTTTTCACCGGAACGTCGAGGCGTTTGAGCGAGCGCACGAGAATCAGCCGTACGACATCGAGGAACTCGTCTTCTATCTGAACACCCACATCGACTTCGTGCAGGTCCAGGTCATCAACCAGATGAACGACGCGGTGCGCTTCATCCTGTCGGGGCCGCTCGTGACCTTCATCGATGGGTACGACAAGGTGTTGGTCGTCGACACGCGCGTCTATCCGATGCGCGGCATTGAGCCCCCCATGATCGAGCGCGTCATCCGAGGAAACCACGACGGTTTCACCGAGACGATGCTGATGAACACGACGCTCATTCGCCGCCGACTCCGCGACCCGCGCCTGCGCAATGAGCTGTATCAAGTCGGCGATCGCGGCCAAACCGACGTCAGCCTCATGTACTTGAAGGACGTCGCGGACGAGGAGACCGTGTCCTCCATTCGCGAACTTTTGCGCAGCGTCAAAACGGGCGGCATGATGATGGGCGAGCAGCAGCTCGTCGACCTGATTGGCAAGGTGAAGTGGAACCCGTATCCGATTGTGCGGTACACCGAACGGCCGGACGTTGCCGCCACGGCGCTCATCGAGGGGCACGTCGTCATCGTCGTCGACGCCACCGCCGAAGTGATCATTGCGCCAACGACCTTTTTCCAACACATTCAGCACCCGCAGGAGTACCATTCGTTCCCCCTCGTCGGCACGTACCTGCGTTGGATTATCGCCATTTCCGTCATGATGAGCGTCTTTCTGCCGGGCATTTTCATGCTCGCCAACCAACATCCAGGGCTGCTTCCGCCGTGGGCCAAGTTCTTCATGGCGACGAGAAACGATCCCCTGCCGCTTTGGGCACAGCTCTTGCTGGCGGAATTCGCGCTTGACGTGCTTCGGCTGGCCGTTCTGAATGTGCCCGTCACATTATCGAATGCCATTGGCATTGTTTCAGCCTTGTTGTTTGGCCAGTTCGCCACGCAGATCCAACTGCTCCAACCCGAGGTTCTGGTGTACATGGGCTTCGTCATGCTGGCCCAGTACGCGACGTCGTCGTTTGAGTTGGCCTCGGCCAACCAGATGGCGCGAATTTGGATCATGCTCTGGACGGCCGCTTTGAATTGGGGAGGGTTCCTGTTGAGTACGGCGTCCTGGTTTTTGCTGCTCTTGACGACCAAATCCTTCGGCAAGCCGTATCTGTGGCCCCTCATCCCGTTCACTTGGAAAGACGGCATGCGGGACGTCCTCGTCCGTTGGCCGTCGAGCAATTTGGGCGGCGTGCCCGCCATCCTGCGCAATCGCCGGCGCGCGCGTTGAAGGAGGTTCCAGCGAGAGGGATCGCGATTCCGACCGTTTGTTGGTATAGTGGTCCTGGTTCTATTTCGCTGGAGGTGAAGCCATGATTTTGGTCACCGGAGCGGCCGGGTACATTGGCTCGCACACGTGCGTGTCGCTTGTTCAGGCGGGCTATGACATTGTCGCCATCGACAACTTCGCCAACTCGAAGCCCGAATCGCTGAGACGCGTTGCCGAATTGACAGGCAAATCGTTTCCGGTCCACGCTGTGGACATGCTCGACGCAGAGGCGCTCGATCAGGTCTTTGGCGCATATGATGTGCGCGCCGTCATCCACTTCGCCGGGTTAAAGGCGGTGGGGGAGTCGGTGGCTCAACCCCTGCGCTACTATCGGAACAATCTCGGCAGCACGCTCAACCTTCTCGAATCGATGGAGCGGCACGACGTCAAGAAAATTGTGTTCAGCTCGTCGGCCACGGTGTACGGCGCCGCGAACGAAATGCCGCTGAAGGAGGATATGGCTGTTGCCCCGGTCAATCCATACGGACAGACCAAGGCGATGATCGAACAAATGTTGCGCGACGTGGCGTCCGCGGTCGACGGGTTTGGCGCGGCCTTGTTGCGCTACTTCAACCCGGTTGGCGCGCATCCTTCCGGGCGGATCGGCGAGGATCCGCAGGGCGTTCCCAACAACCTCGTGCCCTACGTCGCCCAGGTGGCGGTGGGCAAACGCCCGGAAGTCGTGGTCTTTGGCGACGATTATCCCACGCCCGATGGTACCGGCATTCGCGACTACATCCACGTCATGGACTTGGCGGATGGACATGTTCGAGCGCTGGACTGGGTGCTGGACCACGCGGGTACGGAAGCCTTCAACCTTGGAACCGGAAGAGGTTCCAGTGTTCTCGAGGTCATCCGCGCTTTCGAGCGCGCGAGTGGCCGCACCATCCCGTACCGCGTCGGACCTCGGCGCCCCGGGGATGCCCCGGTGAGCTACGCGGATCCGTCGAAGGCAGAGCGCGTGCTCGGTTGGAAGGCGACCCAGGACCTCGACGCGATGTGTCGCGACACGTGGCGCTGGCAATCCCAGAATCCGAACGGCTACGATCCGGCCTGATCCCATCCTCAGGGCGCCTCGAGAAACGGGAGGTGCCGCATGGCCCGGGCGAGAGGCTGTCCAATGACCGGGATTCGCGCGATCTCGTCGACGGTGGCGAGCCGGAGGTACATCGCGGCCACCACGTACGTCAGCATGCCTGCGGCCGCGCAGAGCGAAAACTGCATCCACGCCTGCTCGGCGTCCGCCCCATGTTGAATAGCTTGCATGGGAACGTAGGCCATGGCGGCGGCCAGGGCCATTTTGACACTCATCCGAAGGTCAAGGTTCAAGTCGTGATACCTGCGCACGGCCAGCATGGCAAGAAGCGTGGCCACGATGCCACTCGTGGCCACCGCGGACGCCAGCCCATGAATGCCCTGGTGACCCACGGCGACAAATTCGTAGATGCAAGCGAGCCGAACCGCGCTCGAGAGAAAGGTGATGGCTGTTGACACAAACGCGCGGTTGAGCCCCTGTAGGACGGCAAAAAGCGGATCGCTGAGGTAAAAGAACAGGCACGAAGGCGCGAGGTAGGTAAGCAGCTGTCCCGCGATCGGATTTCGATACAGGGCGGTGGCTGCGTCTTGGCCTGACGCGAGAAAGAACGCCACAGCAAACATCGCCACAAACATCGCTGCGTCGACCGCCTGTGCAATGCGCCGTGACACCAATCGGCTGTCGCGCAGGGCTTTGGCCTCCGAGATGGCGGGCACGACCACGGAGGATATCGCGCCAGAAAGCACGGTCGGCATGAACAACAGCTCCATCGCCATGCCGAAGGCGCCGTACATCGCGGTGGCTTCTCGTCGCGACACGCCGGTGGCAAAAAACGCTTGATACATCACGGCGGGTTCGGCTGCAAACGCGACGACGCCCAGCACATTGGACAGCGCCGTCGGCACGGCGATTTGGGCGAGATCGCGCCATACGCCATCGCCTCGGGCGGTGCGCTGGTTGGACGACAGGACATGCCGATCGCGCCACACGTACGTGGACAGCATCGTGAGATAACCCGCCAGTTCGCCGAGTCCTCCTCCGATGACAAGCGCGAGCGCCCCGTAGCGAACGCCCCAAGGACTCATCCAGATCATGAGCGGCACGGAAGCCAGTGCGCGAACCGACGTTTCTACGATCCACGCGACGGCCGGGGGCGTTTGGTTCTGAATCCCCATGTAAAAGCCGCTGAGCACAGACGACAAACAGACGATGGGGATGCGACAGACCATGGCCAGAAAGGCAGGCGTGGCGCGCGGATCCATCCATCGGCCGAGATGGGGCGAGAGCACGAACGCGAGGACCACCATGGCGATCCCGGAAACCAAGCTCCACGCGTTGGCCAGGGTCCATGCTCGACGCGCCCGGGCTACGTGTCCCACGGCTAGGTTTTCCGCGACCACTTTTGAGACGGCTGGCGGGAGGCCGAAGGTGGCCAGGGTCACGAGGAGAAAGTAAGGCGGACTGATGGTCTGGAACAGCCCGAACCCTTGGGCTCCCATCGTTCTGGCCATGACCATTTGGACCAAGAGGGCCATCACGCGCGTGACGATGCCAGCGAAGGCAAGCACGGCCGCACCGTGCAAGAACGACTGTCGGCTTTTGGTCATCGCTTCCACCCCGCATCTCTGTCACCCAAAAAGGTATGTCTCATCGTCGGGACAAAGACCTTCAAATCGTTTTTCCACCGGAAGTCAGGTTCAGTTCCACCAATGGATTGAAGTGCCTTTGAGCTCCGCGCGCTAATCTACCTACGCACGGATGCAGAACGTCCGGTGGCCACCGCACCTGCGTCCAACAAGTAGAGATACGGGGGAAACGGAAGATGAAGTCGAAACTGGTGGTGGTATCTGCCGCGCTCTGCCTTGCAGCCGTGGGAGTCACTGGGTGTGGCGTCGAATCAGGATCAGAAGGAGGAGCCGCCGACGTCGCGGTGCGTGCGCTGTCCAATCAGGTGCAAAACGCCTCTGGCGCGCCGACGCCCTCCCCAGCCGGAGGAGGCCAGGCAGCGGTGGCTCCGCAAAGCACAGGAGGCGGATCGCCGGCCAGCAGCCAGCCGTATCCTGTGGTGAATACGCATGTCCCGCCGAAAGTGTACGGCATGCGCAAATTTCCGTATCCTTATCAGGCGATGCTCGCCATTTCGTCCGATGCAGACAGTGAAACGCTGCGCAAATTCAATCTCATTCACGAATTCATCAATACGACGCAGATGACGCCCCTTGGCAAAGGACTGGGGCTCGACTTTGCGGACTCCTTCTTCATGTACAATGGGGACAACCTGCCCGGCTACGTCGACATCAACCACGAGCCGATGTCCGACGAATTGAGCTGGTTTAAGGGCGTTTCCAATCAACCGTATGCAGCTCAGATTTTGAATCACTACATTCATGTCGGCTGGATCGATACCATGCACACGTACGGCGACTTCAGCCAACGAAACCAGAACGAGACCCTGTTCTCTAGAAAGCTCGCCATTCAGGCCGTCGATGCGCTGAAGGCGGACGGCGACTACCTCACCGTCTGGACGGATCACGGCAACAAGTCGAACGTCGACAACTTCGGGGACTATGGCACGTCGCCGTTTTACGACTACCAGCAAGGTGCGAACCCTTGGTCGAAGTACTACCATACCGACATCACCATCCCTTACGGCATTCGGTTTGTCTGGCCGGATGGTGCGAGTGACGAGTTTGGCAGGAGCACCATGATTTATCCGCTCAGGCTGCCGGACGGGCGCGAGGTCTGGGGATTCTGGCGCTACACCTCGGAGGGCTTCAACGCCAAAGGAGATCCGGAGTGGAACTGGACGCCGTTTGGCCTGAACGAGCAGCTGTCTCCGGCACATCTGGAGGAGATTGAGCGATACCACGAGTATTCCATTGTGGCGCAGCACCTGTGCGGCACCACGTACCCAGGCGTCCTGCCGCAGCCCGCGGTGGAGGCGCTGCGCCGCTTAGCGCAGCAGTACCACGAAGGAAAGATTCTCGTCACGCGAACGAGCCGCTTGCTGAATTACAACGTGGTCCAACAGTATGTGTCCTATCGCGTCACGTACGAGGGCGGCAAGGCGTACGTGCATATTCTTGCCATCTTGGACCCCGTGTTTGGTGCGTACGTTCCGACCGTCGACGACATTCGCGGCTTGACGTTCTACACCTCCAATCCTGCCGAGACGGTGCTGGAGATTCGCAACACGCCGATTCCGGGCGATCTCATCCAGGAAAATCGATCGGACGGCGTGGCGCCGAGCATCGGTGTGAAATGGTGGCCGGTGGACACGACAAACTACGCGGAGACCGCGCCTGGCGTGTATTAAATCGCGGCGCGGATACCCGCGTTTCATAGGACGTTCGATCGAGCGGCGAGGCCGTGCCCGGTGGACATCGGGCCGGCCTCGTTCGTCGTTTGGGCGCGTCCTCGATGGGCGATCACCCATGGGCGGTGTGGCGCATACGTTGAGGCGTGGGTCGGCGCTGCCGGCCAAGTGAGGGGTGACACTCAAATGACACCACGCAACGCGGGCCGAAAGACCACGCGAACGGTGGACTCCCGAAAGGCGGCGGGCGTGATCGATTTGTATGAGCGCGGTCATATCGACTTGAACGACGCCCTCGCCAGAATCTCGGGCATCGACGAAGCGCACGGTCCGAGCGCTCCGCCCATCGACAAGCGGCGCATCCACGAGCTGTTGCGGGAGTTGGACGATCTCGTCGGGCTCGAGGAAGTCAAGCGGATTGTCCGCGAAATTTTCGCGCTGGTCTACGTCCAACGACTGCGGCAGGAGCACCGTCTGAAGGCCGATCCGACCGTCCTGCACATGATCTTTTACGGCAATCCGGGGACCGGCAAGACGACCGTCGCACGCATCCTGGCGCGCATGTTTCACGAGTGCGGCTTGCTCGAGAAGGGCCATCTGGTCGAAGTCGAGCGCGCCGATCTCGTCGGTGAATACATCGGCCACACGGCGCAGAAAACGAGAGAGCAGATCCAGAAGGCGCTGGGTGGCGTGTTGTTCATCGACGAGGCGTATTCCTTGGCGCGAGGAGGAGACAAGGACTTTGGCCGGGAGGCCATCGACTGTCTCGTGAAGGCCATGGAAGATCATAAACACGAGCTCATTGTGATCCTGGCGGGCTACGAGCGAGAAATGAAGTGGTTTTTAAGCACCAACCCCGGTCTGCCGAGCCGCTTTCCCATCCAGGTCCGATTCCCGGACTACGGCGTCGAGCAGTTGGCGCAGATTGCGAAAAAGACCCTGACAACGAGGGATTATCGCATGACCGCGGAAGCCGAATGGGCGCTGCGGACCGTCTTGCAGAATGCCTTGCGCGAACCTCGCCTCGAACCGTTCTCCAACGCCCGGTACGTGCGCAATCTCGTTGAAAAGGCCATCCGGCGCCAGGCGGTGCGGCTCTTTGAGGAAGCGAGACCGAAACGAGACGCGCTCATGTTGATCGAGGCGCGCGACTGGCAAGGGGATGATGGTGTATGAGCGACGTCGTCGTGGTCGGGCGTGCCAACGCGGGCAAGACCTCCGCATGCCTTCGCCTCGCGCAGGCCATTGGTGTGCACGATCTCGTATGGATGGTCGAGCGAACCGACGGCGCGCGGGAGCGGCGCAGACTGCCCATTCGGGAGGCGGAGCGATGGTTGACGTCGGGGGAGCCGCACTCGACGCGATCGCTCCAAACCCTCTCCATTCCCGTCGCACGTGGAAAGGTCTCCAGGTCTGTGGACATCGTCGACAGCGCAGGTCTCGCGGACGGCCTCGTGCGCGATGAAGGCGTACGACGCGCCATGGGCCAGACCCTGCGCGCGTTGGTTGCCGCGAAAGCGGTGTTGCACGTGATGGACGCGGCCGAGATCGGGCGCTCGCTGGAAGCCCGCGAAGCGCCGTTTCACGCACTCGACGAACAGCTCGTGGCCATTGGGCGGACCAAAGCGTTCTACCTCGTGCTCGCCAACAAGGTGGATCTGCCGTTCGCAGCGCGCGGCGTGGAGTGGCTGCGCGCGCGCCTCCGGGACGCGCGCGTCATCCCGACCTCAGCGAAGACGGGCGCGGGCTTCGACGAGGTGAAGCGATATGTATGGAAGTTGGCTTGATCTCGTGCGCCTCTTGGGTGCCTTGCTCATGGCGGGGCTTGCCGTGAAGTGGATGGACGACGTGCTCGACGTGGACTACGATTTGTGCCAAGGCCAGCGTACGCTCGCGGCGCGCTTTGGCCGCGCCGCCCTGCCCTACGCGATGGCCGTGATGGCGTGTGCCGTCGCGCTCGCCGAGGCGCCCGCCATCGCCGCGTTTCTCGGTGCGTATGCGGTGGGCATGTTTGCTCGGCCGTTTGAACGCTTGCCTTCACAACTTCCGGCGTGGGCCGAGACCATCCTCGCGCTCGCCCTGTGCGCCGCGATCGTGGGGTGGCGCGGAGCCCTCTGGGGCGCGTCGTTCATGCTGGCCGTGGACTGGTTGGACGATCTCGTCGATCGATTCCGCGATCTGGAGACCGGCCAGTGGAATGCGGTCATCCGGTTCGGCCTCGTCGAGGTTCTTCTGGCCATCCTCGGCGCCCTGGCTGTGGCGATCTTCGCCGAGGTCTTGTGGACTCTCATCGGGTTGGTGGCCTTGGCCGCCGTAACGGTGGTGTCCGAATTGACGACGATGAAACTCGTGTCGGACGACGGGAGGGAAGGACCGTGGTCGCGTCTCTCCTAACGGGTCTGGTGCTCGTTCTTCTCGCCGCGGCCTATCATGCGGGCAGGCGTTTCGGGTTTCGGGCGGGGCACAAAGCCGGCCTCGCTGAAGCGCCGCTTCTTCTGCGCATGCGCTATCAGCTTGAATGCCACTGCCCGATCTGCGATGATAGCGAGGGATTCTCGGGCGAGGAGGCGCAGGGCGAGCGCTGTGGAAACTGAAAAGGCGGTACTCCTCATCTGGCAGCGAAGTGATGAAGGGGCGGACGATGTTTCGTACCGCGTGGAGGAACTCACGGGGCTCTGCGAGGCCGCGGGCGCCGAAGTAGTCGGGATGGTGATGCAGCGGCGCCGGTCACCGGACGTGCGCTGGTATCTCGGCCCGGGCAAGCTGAAGGAGCTCTCCGATGCGGTCCAGGCCGCGGGGGCGACGTTGGTGGTGGCGGACGCGGAGCTTCGCCCGTCGCAGGCGCGCAATTTGGAAGGCGCCGTGGGCTACCGCGTGATCGACCGGACCATCCTGATCCTCGACATTTTCGCGCGCCGGGCTGTGAGCCGCGAGGGCAAGCTGCAGGTCGAAGTTGCGCAGCTGAGGTACCTTCTTCCGCGCCTCGCTGGGCGCGGCGCCGCCTGGTCGAGGCTCGGGGGCGGCATCGGGACGCGCGGACCCGGCGAGTCGAAGCTGGAACTGGACAGGCGGCGCATCCGCGAGCGAATTCGCAAGCTGGAGCGCGATCTCGCCGAGCTGTCGGCCCACCGGTCCAGGCTTCGCCAAAAGCGCATCCGGGACAGCAGGTCGGTGGCCCTCGTCGGCTACACCAACGCTGGCAAGACGACGGTGCGTGCGCGCTGGGTCGCCGATCGCGGCCGCGTGGCCGAGGCGCCGGGGCGCGATCGACTGTTTGACACGCTCGACGTGACGGCGCGGCGCGTGTTTGCGCCGAGCGGCGAGCCGTACGTCGTGACGGACACGGTCGGCCTTGTCGAACATCTGCCGCGCGACTTGGTTCAGGCGTTTCGCTCGACGCTCGACGAGGTGGTCTATGCCGACGCGATCGTGATCGTGGTCGACGCGTCGCGCTCGCCGGATCGGCATTTACGAGCGACGCGGCAAGTGCTGGCCGATCTTCGGGCTTTGGACAAGCCCGTCATCACGTTTTACAACAAGATGGATCTCGCACCTTGGCAACCACCTCCCGATCTGCAGGCCCAAGAGACCGTGTACGGCAGCGCCGTTGCCGGCGATCTCACGCCCTTGTATCGGGCGGTGGAGGCAAGGCTAGATACGTCAAAGGAGTCGACCAACTGAGGATGGGCACACAACCGAACGGGGATCGCCTGCGCGCGTTTGTCGCGTCGTGCGAGGCAGAGATTGAACCGTACCAGCGCACATCGGAGGCCGTGGCCCTGGCGAATCAGGAGCGGGTGCTGGAAGCCTTCTGGCGGCAGCGCGTTTCGCAGTTCGATCTCGGCGGATCCACGGGATACGGCCTGGGGGACACCGGGCGTGAGAAGCTCGAAGCCATCTACGCGGACGTCTTTGGCGCCGAGGCGGCCCTGGTGCGGCCGCAGATCGTCTCGGGCACGCACGCCATTGCGCTCGTGCTCTTTGGCTGCCTTCGGCCGGGCGACCGGCTCGTCGTGGCGACGGGCGTCCCCTATGACACCCTGCACGCGTCGCTCGGGCTCCAGCCTGCGGCCGGATCGCTCGTCGAGCACGGCATCGCGGTCGACATTGTCCCCCTCGGGGAGGATGGCCGCATGGATTTGGACGCGATCGAGCGGGCCGTGGGGCAACCCGGCGTGCGCCTCGCGCTTTTTCAGCGATCGCGCGGGTACGCGAGCCGGCCCTCGTTCTCCATCGACGAACTGGAGGCGGCGTTCGCAGTCGTGAAGCGCGCGCGGCCGGACGTGTGGATTGCGGTAGACAACTGCTACGGCGAGTTCGTGGAAGAGCGCGAGCCATGCCATGTGGGCGCGGACGTGGCGATGGGATCGCTCATCAAAAACCCTGGTGCCGGGATCTGTGTGACGGGCGGGTATGTCGTCGGCAGGCAGGAGATCGTGGAACGCGTCGCCGCGCGGCTCGTTGCGCCGGGCACAGCGGCGGAGTACGGCCCGACCGGCGCACACCTTCTGCCGATGTTCCAGGCCCTGTTTCTGGCGCCCCACGCCGTGCTCCAGGCCGTCAAAGGCTCAAGGCTCTTCGCCGCCGCGCTGCAACGCCTCGGCTTTCGGGTGTCTCCGGCGCCCGATGCCGCGCGGACGGATCTCATTTTGTCGGTCGAGCTCGGGACTCCAGACCGCTTGCTTGCGTTCTGCAGGGCCATCCAGGCCGTGGCTCCGATTGACGGGCACGTGCGGCCAGAACCTGCGCCCATGGCGGGCTATGCCGATCCCGTCGTGATGGCGGCAGGAACGTTCGTCCAAGGCGCGTCGCTCGAGCTGACCGCGGATGCCCCGATGCGTCCGCCTTATGTCGCGTATGTGCAAGGCGGGCTGACGTATGAGCACGCGGTCCTGGCGGTTCGGCGGGTCGCGGCGGCGCTGTGCCCCGATGTCGCGAGCGCAACCGATGCGTCAAAGAATATCACGTGAGTGATTGTCGCGGCGCGCCCTCCATGTTACGATAAATCTCAACAGGTCGCACAGGGAGGGGCGCGCCGTGGATTTGGAAGAGCGCAGGAACATGCCCTTATTTTCGATTGGCACGGTGCAAAAGCTGACAGGGCTCAGCGCACGGCAAATCCGTTATTATGAAGAGCACGGTTTGATCCAGCCGGCGCGCACGCCCGGAAATCAGCGGCAATTTTCGTTCGCCGACGTGGAGCGCCTGATGCAGATCCGCCAGCTGCTGGACGAGGGGCACAATATCGCGAGCGTGAAGCGCAACCTCCTCGAGAAAGACAGGCGGCCGAGACCGAGTCGCCCGCTGGCGACGAAAGACGTGCCAGATTCGGAAGTGTATCAGTGGCTCGAGCGCGAGCTTCTCGAACGGCGGCAGACGGGCGAATTTCAAGGGGATCTGTCCCGCTTCTACCGCCACCGCTGATTGAGCCGCGAGGGAGGATCGTATGCGAAAAGAATACACAAAAGAAGAAATATTGCAACTCGCAGAGGCGAACGATGTGCGATATGTGCGCCTTCAGTTCACCGATCTGCTCGGCATCGTGAAAAACGTGGAAATCCCTGTCGACCAGCTGCCGAAGGCACTCGAGAACCGCATCATGTTCGACGGCTCATCGATTCAAGGCTTTGTTCGCATCGAGGAGTCGGACATGTACCTCGCGCCGGATCGCGCGACGTGGCTCGTCTTTCCGTGGGAAACGCCACAGGGGAAGGTCGCGCGGCTGATCTGCGACGTGAATCTGCCCGACGGCACCCCATTTGCGGGCGATCCGCGGTCCGTGCTGAAGCGCGTGTGTGACAAGGCAAGGTCCATGGGTTTTTCGGCGTTCAACGTCGGCCCCGAGCCGGAGTTCTTCCTCTTCAAGTTGGACGAAAACGGCAAGCCGACGCTCGACCTCAACGACGAGGGGGGTTATTTCGACTGGGCGCCGGTCGATCTCGGCGAAAATTGCCGGCGGGACATCGTGCTTGCGCTGGAGCAAATGGGATTTGAAATCGAGGCATCTCACCACGAGGTTGCGCCGGGACAGCACGAGATCGACTTTCGTTATGCGGAGGCGGTCGAGGCGGCGGACAACCTCACCACGTTTCGCCTGGTGGTCAAGTCGGTCGCGCGCGAGCACGGGCTGCACGCCACGTTCATGCCGAAGCCACTGTACGGCATCAATGGTTCGGGCATGCATACGCACCTGTCGCTTTTCCGGGACGGGCAAAATGCGTTTTACGATCCCGACGGCGAGATGGGGCTGAGCCAAACGGCGCTGCACTTCGTGGCAGGGCTTTTGGAACATGCGCGCGCGTTCACGGCCATCTGCAACCCGCTCGTCAACTCGTACAAGCGCCTCGTGCCCGGTTACGAAGCGCCAAGTTACATCGCCTGGAGCGGGAAAAATCGCTCTCCCTTGGTTCGCGTGCCGGCCGCGCGCGGCACGTCCACGCGAGTGGAGGTTCGAAGCCCTGATCCGAGCTGCAATCCGTATCTTGCCATCGCTTCGCTCCTCGCCGCGGGACTCGATGGGATTGAACGCGAGCTGGAGCCGCCGCAGCCGGTCAATCGCAATATCTATATGATGACGGAGGCGGAGAAGGAGGAGGCCGGCATTCGAAGCCTGCCCTCAAACCTGAACGAGGCCTTGGATGCCTTGGTACGTGACCCCGTGATCATGGAGGCGCTCGGCGACCACGTGCTGTTGCACTTTATCGAGGCCAAGCGCATCGAGTGGAACATGTTCCGCACGCAGGTCACGGAGTGGGAGCGGGAGCAGTACTTCACGATTTATTGATAGGTGAGAAACGCGCACGTGGCGGTCGACTCGCGCCTGGCGGCGTTCCATCGTCAACCGGGGTGGCCATGAGGTCACCCTCGGTTGGCGATCCGCGCGGACGGCGGCGCGGTCGAGTCTCGGACGATGATTTCCGAATTCAGTACAATGCGCGTGCTGGTCTTTCGCACGCCTTCAACGCGCTCGAGCAAGAGTTGCGCCCCAAGTGACCCATAATTGTACGCCGGCTGAACTGCGGCCGTGGCACGCGAGTCGATCGAGGCGAGATCGTCTGTGTTGCCGAAACTCACGAGGCTGACATCGCCAGGGATCGAGATGCCGAGCTCGCGCAGCCGCCGCACCACGTGGGCGTATTGAAACATGTTGCCGAGAAACATCGCCGTCGGTGCATCGGGGCCGTGCAGCAGGTCGTCGACGAAGGAAACGTCCATGTCTCTCGTCATCGGCGCGGTGAAGACGAGCCCGTCGTCCCAGGGCATGCCTCTTTGCGCCAGGGCGTCGCGATAGCCGTCAAGCCGCTCGCGGCTCGAGGCGCTGTGGAGCGGGCCCACCACCGCGGCGATCCGCTCGTGGCCGAGATCGAGCAGGTGTTCCACGAGCCTGCGCGAGGTCTCACGAATGTCGCCCTTGACGACGTCGGCATCCAGGCCGTCGATGTCGCGGTCGATGAGCACGAACGGTATCTGATGGTCGGATAACCTCAGCAGGGTCTCGCGCGATGGATCGCCCACCGGCACGACGAGCGCGCCGCGCACGTGATACTCCATACACATCTGCACGTAGGTCTGCTCTTTCTCGAGATCCTCATCCGTATTGGCGATGAACACGCGAAACCCGTGTTTCCGAGCCACGTCTTCCATGCCGCGCGCGATGAACGTGAAAAACGGATTCGTGATGTCCGGCACAATGAGCATCCACGTGTCTTGCGGGGACGACTGTGCCTTTGGAACATAGTGAAGTTCCTGCATCGCCGCGAGGACCCTCTGACGTGTCGAAGGGCTCACGTAGCCGGAATGGTTGACGACGCGCGACACCGTCATGATGGACACGCCCGCTCGTTTGGCGACATCCGCCATCGTGGCCATGGGGGTCCCCCTTTCTCATCCCGTTCTCTTGCTGTGAATGATAACATATTGACACTCGTTTTGCGAGCGGCGTATACTGCATTTGGAACGCGGAAGAAATCGCATTCATCGCAGAACTTTTTTCATGCACGATATGTTAATTTAACAGTTAAGGCTATCAACTCGAGCTCGTGTGACCTGGAGCGAAAGGAGGCGATACGGCGTGGGTCAAAAGGTGCTGCATCTGTCGGACGTGGACGACGTGGTCGTGGCGCTTGAGCCACTTCAGGAAGGGGAGTGTGTCGCGACGCCACTCGGCCCGGTCACGGCCCGAGCATCGATTGCCTTGGGGCACAAATTGGCCGTTCGCCACGTGCGGGAAGGACAGCCCGTTCACAAGTATGGATTCCCCATCGGAATTGCAACCCGCGATATTGAACCCGGTGAATGGGTGCATACGCACAACCTGCGCACGGCGCTCACGGAGAGCGCTTCCTACGTCTACCGGCCGAAGCTCTCGGCCCGACCGGTGCTCGACGACGGTCTGACCTTTAGGGGCTTCGTTCGGCCCGATGGACAGGTGGGGGTGCGCAACGAAATCTGGGTCTTAAATACGGTGGGATGCGTGAATAAGGTCGCGGAGCGGCTGGCGGATTTGGCGAATGCGCGTTGGCGCGGCGACGGGATCGACGGGATCTATCATTTCCCGCATCCGTATGGCTGTTCACAGTTGGGCGATGACTTGGGCTACACCCAAGCTTTGCTCGCTGGCCTCATTCGCCACCCCAACGCTGCCGGTGTTCTCGTCGTCGGACTGGGTTGCGAGAACAACCGGATCGACGTGTTGCGCGACCGCCTGGATCCCGCCGTCGCGGAGCGCGTGGCTTTTCTCGAGTTGCAGCGGACGACGGACGAGTTCGCCGAAGGCATGAAGCTGTTGGAAGGCCTCGTCGAACGAGCGCGCACGTTCGCGCGCCAACCCGTGCCCATCGCGCGCTTAAAACTCGGGCTGAAGTGCGGCGGCTCCGATGGCCTGTCGGGTGTGACGGCGAATCCGCTCGTGGGACAGGTGGCGGACCGCGTCGTGGCGCGCGGCGGCACGGCGCTCCTGAGTGAGGTGCCCGAGATGTTCGGCGCGGAGACCGTGCTGATGGACCGGGCCGACAGCGCAGAGACGTTCGCGAAGATCGTCGATCTCATTCAATCGTGGAAGGACTACTACACAAGGCATGGGCAGCCCGTGTACGAGAATCCGTCGCCCGGGAACAAGGCGGGCGGAATCACGACGCTGGAGGAAAAGTCCCTCGGCGCGGTCCAGAAGGGCGGCCGCGTTTCTCAGGTGGTCGACGTGCTTTCATACGGCGAGCCGGCCGTGAAACCCGGGCTCAATCTCGTCTCTGCGCCAGGGAATGACATGGTTTCCGTCAGCGCGCTGGCTGCAAGTGGGGCACACGTCATTTTGTTCACCACGGGGCGAGGTACGCCTTTTGGCGGCCCTGTGCCAACCCTCAAGATTGCGAGCAACCACCCGCTGGCGGCTGCGAAGCCGAGCTGGATCGACTTCGATGCGGGGCGCATCCTGTTGGGCGAGTCGATGGAGGCCCTGGCTGACGATCTGTTCCAGCAGGTCATTCGCGTGGCATCGGGTGAGGAGCTCGCCAAACACGAAGTGAATGGATATCGCGAGATTGCCATCTTCAAGGATGGCGTCACGCTCTGAGTGAAGCGGAGGTCGAGGAATCGATGTATTTGGTGCGAGGTCAATCTCACAACGGCTACCGCGAATTGGTGCCGACGGACAACGCGGCCGGTTTGAAGTGGATTTCGCTCGGGCACTTGCGGCTCGCCGCGGGCGAGGTGCATGAAGCGCGCGTACCGGACCGGGAAGTGGTGCTCGTCCTCCTGTCGGGCGCGATGCGCGTGTCCGTGGGGTCGCAGGTCTTTGGGCCGTACGAGCGGAAAAACGTGTTTGCGTCGCCAGCCACGGCTGTGTATGTGCCTGTAAACGAGGCGTTTCGGGTGGAAAACGCAGGCGCGGATCTTCTCGAGGTCGCCGTGTGCCAGGCAAAAGCTGAAGAACATCACGAGCCCTTTGTCGTCACGCCCGACGAGGTCCAGGTGAAAACCGTGGGCCAAGCCAACTTTGAGCGCAAGGTGCACGACATCGTCGTTCAGCAGGCGGAGGGCCGCGTGCACCGGATCATCGTGGGTGAAACGTTCAATCCTCCCGGCAACTGGTCGAGCTACCCGCCCCATAAACACGACGAGTATCTGCCGGGCGTAGAGGCGCTCATGGAGGAAATCTACTTCTATCAACTCGATCCAA
This sequence comes from Alicyclobacillus vulcanalis, assembly GCF_900156755.1. Taxonomy (GTDB): domain Bacteria; phylum Bacillota; class Bacilli; order Alicyclobacillales; family Alicyclobacillaceae; genus Alicyclobacillus; species Alicyclobacillus vulcanalis. Next base: position 137,916 of record NZ_FTOO01000008.1, on the reverse strand, counting down.
CTTCGGGATTTGGTCTGCAGTCCATCTACACGTCCGATGGCGCGATCGACGAAACGTACCGCGTCAAACACGGCGACGCCTTCATGATCCCGCGTGGTTACCATCCTGTGTGTGCCGCCGGAGGCTATCAGTTGTATTACCTGTGGCTCATGGCCGGCCCCGTGGACCGCGTGATGATCCCGCACGACGATCCGGCGCACGCTTGGATCCGCGAGCGGTCGTGGACGTAATCTCAGAAGCTCAAGGCAGGGAGACCAAACGATGCGACTGTGTGCAGCTGCACTGGATGCCGATGCGCGCGCGGCCTTCGAGCGTAATCAGGCCATGCCGATACGGGTTGTTCAAATTGGAGAGGGCATCTTCCTCCGGGGATTCCTCGACTGGCTGGTTCACCGTCTGAATCAGTCCGGCCGTTTTCACGGGCGGATCGCCGTGGTGAATCCGCGCCCAAGTGGGGCACATCATATCCACGACTTTCAAGTGCAGGACGGGCTCTTCACCGTCGTCACGCGCGGACTCGATAAGGGAGCGCCAGTGGAACGGGCGGAGGTGGTCATGTCGATCGGCCGCGCGTTGGAGTCGACGCACGAATGGGCACAAGTGCTCGACTTGGCGCGCGATCCGCAGGTCGAGATCGTCGTGTCCAACACGACAGAACTGGGCCTTCGCTATGAGCCCAGTCCGCCGCCCACGGGCGATGCGCCGCCGGCCACGTTTCCGGCCAAGCTCACCCAGTATCTCCACCGCCGATACGAGGCGCTCGGGTGGCAGGAGGCGAGTCGGCTCATCGTCGTGCCCTGCGAGTTGATCGACGACAACGGGCGCGAGCTGAGTGCCGTGGTGCGCCGCCACGCGAGCGACTGGGCGCTCGGCGCGGATTTTGAGCGCTGGCTGGAAGCGCGCGTGGAGTTTTGCGATACCTTGGTGGACCGCATCGTGACACCGTACACGGGGCGTCCCGCGCTGCCGTACGAAGACGAACTCGCGGTGACGGTCGAGCCGTACTGCCTGTTTGCCATCCGGGGCAGCGAGCGGATTCGCGACTTGTGGCCATTCTCGGAAGCCGGGCTGCCCGTGCATTACGCCGACGACATTCGCGACTTCCGGTTGCAGAAGCTTCGCGCGCTGAACGGCACGCACACGGCCCTCGCAAACCTCGGCCTCATGGCGGGGCTTTCGACCGTATTCGAGGTCATGCGCCATCCCGTCTTGTCTTTGTTCGTCCGCGATCTCGTCTCCAGCGAGATTGTGCCCGCCACGATCCAGCGCGTGCGCCAGCCGGAAATGCTGCGGACGTTTGCGCGCGATGTGCTCGAGCGGTTTCAAAACCCCTTCTTGGAACACCAACTTCGCTCGATCGCGACCAACGCGATTTCGAAGGCCAGGATCCGATTGATCCCGACCCTTCTCGATGCGGTGACAAACGCGGGAGACGCTCGCCGCCTGACGGCCGCTGTGGCTGCCGTATGCCTCGCGTACCGGCCGGGTCTGGAAGACGCAGCAGGGCCGGATCCGGCGGCAGACCGCCTGCGCGCGCATTGGCAGGAAGATGTGGGCGCCTCTGCGAGGGCCATTTTGTCGGATGCGGAATTGTGGTCCATCGATTTGACCCAGGTTCCGGGTGTGCTCGACGGGTGGATTCGATTTGTGGAACGCGCCCAGCAAGAAGGGCCCGTACACGCGGTCGCCAGTCTGTGACGAATGTGGACCGGGAGGGAGGTGAGGGCAGGCGTTGCCGCCCTATGCGGCAAGCCGCTGTGAGCCAACGCGCACCTTTGCACGAGCCATCGTCCTCGTCATTCACTCAGGAGGTGACGTAGATTTGGTCCAAACGGAAGCTGGGCAGGCTGCGTACCGCCCGAACCTTGGCTATGTCGTGGCGGTCGTGGTGATTGCATCACTCGGCGGACTCTTGTTTGGCTACGACACAGGCGTCATTGCCGGAGCCAATGAGTTTCTGAAGACGGAGTTCCACATGAGCGCGGCCACGACCGGGCTTGTGTCGAGCAGCATTGATCTCGGCGCCATGCTCGGCGTGCTCATCGCCGGTTTTCTGGGCGACGCATTCGGCCGCAAGAAAGCGCTGTCGGTGGCTGGCCTCATCTTCATTGCGTCCAGCCTCATCTCCGCCTTTGCACCGAGCGTCGGCATCTTGGTGCTCGGGCGCTTCATCGGCGGCGTCGGCATCGGACTCGCGTCGCTCTTGTCGCCGCTCTACATTGCCGAGGTGGCGCCGCCGCAGATTCGGGGGCGGTTGGTCGGATCCAACCAGTTGGCCATCGTGTCCGGTATCTTCATTGTGTACTTCGTGAATGCGGCGATTGTCAGTTCGCACACCACCGCCTGGAACCAAACGACAGGGTGGCGCTGGATGTTTGCGATGGGCGTGATACCGGCCGTCATCTTCTTTGTGCTGTTGTTTTTTGTACCAGAAAGCCCAAGGTATCTGATGAAACGCGGACGCGAAAGCGAGGCGCTTGCGATTTTGAATCGCGTGAGCGGTCCAGACCGAGCTCGCGCGGATGCGGAGGAGATCCGTGAATCGCTCAAGATCCTACCGGATTCTCTTATGCAGGAATTGGCGCGTCCAGGTATACGCAAAGCGCTCGGCATCGGCATTGTCCTTGCCATCTTCCAGCAGTTCACGGGTACCAACGCGGTAGGGTATTACGCGCCTATGATTTTTAAGGCCGCTGGGGCCGGCACGAATGCCTCCTTCTACGACACGGTGTGGATAGGCGCCATAAAGGTTGCCTTCGTCATTGTGCTCATGGTCATCGTCGATCGCGTCGGGAGAAAGCGGTTGCTGGTGTGGAACGGTGGGTTCATGGCGCTCTTTCTCGTGATCCTTGGTATCGCGTTCTCCATGCCTCATATGATCACGTGGCTCGTGCTGGCGCTCGTCTTTGCGCACACCATTGCCTATGAGCTTTCTTGGGGCGGGGGCGTATGGATTGTCTTGTCGGAAATTTACCCAACCGCCATTCGGGGTCGCGCCATGGCCATTGCATCTTTCGCGCTATGGTTTGCCACGTACCTCGTTGCGCAGTTTTTCCCCATCCTGTTGCAGGCCATCGGGGGGACGTGGACGTTTTGGATTTTCGCCTTGTTCTGTATTGCTATGGCGGTCTTCATGCAACGCGTCGTGCCGGAGACCAGCAAAAAGACGATGGAGAACATCCAACGCGATTGGCTCCGTTCAGAACGCAACCCGTAATCCTTTTGACGTGTTTACGCGTGGAATAGCCTGGTCTTGATGAGGTGCTCTGAGATGCGGCGAAGCGACGGACGCTTGCGCCGCATGTTTTTGTCTATCGAATATGACGAAAAATCCCAATCACTTTTCCGAGGATGGTCACCTTGGGGAAGTAGAGCGGCGCCATGGCGTCGTTCTCAGGTTGCAAGCGCACGCGCCCATCCTCTCGGTAGAAGCGCTTGACCGTTGCTTCGTCCTCTTCTGTCATCGCCACGACAATATCGCCGTTGTCGGCAGACGTCTGTCGCCGCACGATGGCGAGATCTCCGTCCAAAATGCCTGCGTTCACCATGCTGTCGCCGACCACCCGCAGCGCGAATACCTCGTCACCTTTGGCGACGTCGTTCGGAACGGGAAGATATCCTTCGATGTCTTCCAGCGCCGCGATGGGGAGCCCAGCGGTCACTCGACCCACGATAGGGGCGAGCACGACGTCTCCCGGCTCTTCGTCATTGACCAAGAGTTCCAGCGCTCTCGGCTTCGTCGGATCTCGGCGAAGATATCCCTTTTGCTGAAGGCGTTCGAGATGGCCGTGAACGGTCGAACTCGACGCCAAACCGACCGCCTCGCCGATTTCCCGTACAGAAGGAGGATATCCCTTTTCACGGATATTTTTTTTGATGAACTCGAGAATTGCGCGTTGCCGAGCCGTGAGACCGCTCACCATCCCCACTCCCTTCAGTGGCATTCTAGCACGTCGGGGCCAAGGATGCAAACAGATGTTCGTGCGATGTCTAAATCAGCCCGAGGTGCGCCAAGGCGTCCGCGACGCCGCCCTCGTCCGCGCGCGAGGTGACCCACTTCGCGGCCCGCTTCACCTCGTCGCTCGCATTGCCCATGGCGACCGAATACCCCATGGTTCGGAACATCCCGATGTCGTTGCCGCCGTCACCGATGTGCACCGCATCCTCGGGGGCGATTCCCAAGTGCGCCAGGAGTTTCATCGCGCCAATGGATTTGTCTGACTTGCGGCGTTGAAAGTCCACCGCGCGCTCGTGCCAGCGGTATACGTAGCACTCGGGAAACTCTCGTTCAAAGACGTCGTCCCACTCGGCCGTCATGAAGGCGTTCAGTTGGAACACCCCGATTTGGTCCAGACGCCCTGCCATGCCTGGTTCACAGGTGATGGGAGGGAAGTCGTACGACGCCAAGACCGGAAGATATTCTGCCGGGATCGGTTGAAGTGTGAAGGCGTGATCATGCGTGTGAATGATGGTCTGAATTCCGCGGCGCTCCGCCGCGGTCAGAATTCCCCGAACGACCTCGCGCGAAAAGGGCAGGGAGAAGATCTCGCGGTCTCCAGCTTTGACGAGGCCACCGTTAAAATAAATCCCGTACGGAATCCCGAGCGCGTCCTGGACGTGTTTTGCGTGGATGACACTGCGGCCCGTGCAGACCGCGACGGGGATTTGATTTTGCACCAGTTTGGCGACGGCCGCCGCGCTTTTGGGCACGATGTGGCCGTTCACGAATAGCGTTCCATCAATATCGAGAAACACCATCTTGACGCGTTGCTTGGTCTTCACGGACATTCCCCCATGCTGCGGTCCATCGCAACCTAAGCGGGCCTAACGCGAGGCGCGGTCGGACCGCAACAAAATTCGGCCCGGATTCCCACAGCGGGAGGCTCCGGCGCTTTGTATTTGCATTCTTGCCAACCAGCCTGCGAAGTCGAGCAGGCCGACCTTCGAGGTCCGGGCTTGCCATGGGAACACGGTTGGAGGAAGGCCTCTTTCGTCGCTCCTTGAATTTCGATGTCAGTGCGGAAACTCCATGGCAGTTGCAGCACAGCGCGACGAGATGCGCAAATTTGACCTCGATGCAGGTGAGCCAATGAGCGGGCAATGAACCGCTGGCAAACGTGATTGCAGCGCATCCCCATTGTACTTCATCACTCTATGCTTCATGTAGGCCGGGCGAGCGCGTTGTGCCGTGCGGTTGGATGGTTCGCGCGACCGGTTTTGTTGCGCCAACTCCGCGGGCTCGGCTATCATAGCCGTATTGAGGACGAGCAGGAGGAACAGTCGATGCAGGTGACGATGGACACGTTGGTATCGTTAGCAAAGCGGCGAGGTTTTATTTTTCCAGGCTCCGAGATTTACGGTGGGTTGGCCAACACGTGGGATTATGGGCCACTTGGCGCGCAGGTCAAGCATCGTTTGAAAGCCGCCTGGTGGCGGTTCTTTATCGAACAGAGCCCGTTGAACGTCGGCCTCGATTCGGCCATCTTGATGAACAAACAGGTGTGGGTCGCCTCGGGACACGTGGCCAACTTCCACGACCCGATGGTCGATTGCCGCCAGTGCAAAGCGCGATTTCGCGCGGACAAACTGATTGAAGAAGCGGCGGAAGCGCAGGGAAAGTCTCTGGTGGTGGACGGTCTGCCGTTTTCTGAAATGGAGCGGTGGATGCAAGAACTCCAAGTCGCCTGCCCGAACTGCGGTGCGCGCGACTTTACAAACATCAGGCAGTTTAACATGATGTTTCGCACGTTTCAGGGCGTGACGGAGGACGCCGCGAATGAGGTCTACCTCCGCCCGGAGACCGCTCAGGGTATTTTTGTAAACTTCAAAAACGTTCAGCGAACGATGCGCAAGAAGTTGCCGTTCGGCATCGGTCAATTCGGGAAAAGTTTTCGGAACGAGATCACGCCCGGCAACTTCATCTTCCGTACGCGCGAATTTGAACAGATGGAGCTTGAGTTCTTCTGCGCTCCCGGTGAAGATGAAGAGTGGTTTGCCTATTGGCGGCAGACTTGCATGGACTGGCTTCGGTCACTGGGCCTTAAAGCGGAAAACCTCAGATTTCGCGATCACGCCAAAGAGCAACTGTCTCACTACAGCAAGGCGACCACGGATATCGAGTATCGTTTTCCGTTCGGCTGGGGGGAGCTCCTCGGCGTCGCCAACCGGACGGACTATGACCTGAAGGCGCACCAAGAGCACTCTGGGGAAAACATGATGGTGCAGGAGGAGGGCCGCGAACCGTTCATCCCGTATTGCATCGAGCCGTCCATCGGCGCCGATCGCCTCTTTCTTGCGGTGTTCGCAGACGCGTATGACGAAGAGACCGTCGCCGAGGGGGACACCCGGGTCGTCCTGCGTCTCCATCCGAAGCTCGCGCCTTATCAACTGGCGGTGCTGCCGCTCTCCAAGAAGTTGAACGAGCCGGCGCATCGCTTGTACCTGGATCTCATGAAGCACTTCAGCGTGGATTACGATGAAACGGGTTCGATCGGGAAGAGATACCGCCGGCAGGACGAGATCGGCACGCCCTTCTGCGTCACGTATGACTTCGAGTCCGAGTCGGACCACCAAGTCACGATCAGGATGCGCGACTCGATGGAGCAGGTGCGCATTCCGCTGGAAGGCGTGCGGACCTGGATTCAAGAGCAGCTCGACGCATCCGGAACGAATTGGTAATCGCATGAGGCGCGTGAGCTCAGGCCATGCTAAGCCGGGGGTGGGCGAGATGTCAGGAGAACACACGCAACATCACAACGACGACTTCACGTTCGTGGCGGCGCTCAACCACAATCACGACGTGGAGGCGTATGTCGAGCGGCGCAATCAAATGTTGAGCTCGCGATTGGATGCGGTGGTTCCCTGGAAGGCGTATCACCGTGCGAATGTGCCTCATGGCAAGAGGCAGTCGAACGGCTGAGAACATCCCACACCCTGGGCGATCCGCTCTGGCGGATCGCCTTTTTTCGTCCGCTTGCCGACCCAGCGCGCCTTTGTGTTACAATGTCAAAAATCTCGCAAACCTTGTACGCTCATGCCGAGAATGAGAGGAAGACGACCATGACCGATGCCGTGTGGCGCCGATGGGACCGCCCTCCGCGGGACATCGAGGGGCCGCTGGGCGCGTGTGTCCTATTTGACGGCGCGATGTCCACGTATGTTCACCAACTGGGGGTTCCCATCGGCACGCCTGTCGAACAGCTCAACCTGACTGCGCCCGATCTCGTCGCTCGTGTGCACCGCCAGTACGTGGAAGCCGGTTGCACGGTCGTGCAGACGAACACCTTCATGGCCAACCGGATGGCGCTCGAGCGGCACGGTCTGACGGTCCACGTGGGCGATTTGAACCGGCGGGGCGTCGAGATCGCCCGCTCCGCAGCGCGCGACGAGGCAAGTGTCTACGGGACCATGGGCCCGGCCATGGGGGGATACCGGTACGGTGCGCTGTTGCAAGACGAGGAACGAGCGGTGCTCGCCAGCGTGTACCGGGAACAGGCCGAGGCGCTTGTGGGCGCTGGCGTCGACGGTCTCATTTTGGAAACCTTCCCCGATCTCGAAGAGGCGCTGGTCGCCATTGCAGCGGTGCGCCCGATCGTCGGCGACTTGCCGCTCGTGGTCAACCTTTCCCCTGAGGAAATTGGCGTGACTCGCGATGGCGTTCCGCTGCAAGACGCTTTCCGCAGGGTTCGCGAGGCGGGCGCAGACGTCGTCGGCCTGAACTGCCGGTTAGGCCCATACGGGATTTTGCGATCGTATGAACAGGCTGGGCTGGAACAGGGGGGACCCTACGCGGCCGTGCCCAATGCGGGCATTTTGCAGCGCTCCGAAAGGGACGAGATCGCGTATACGGGCGACACACAGGACTTTTCGCGCCTGATGTTGCGCATCGCGCAGATGGGGGTACGTTGGCTCGGCGGCTGTTGTGGGACGACGCCGGAATACATTCGGGCGCTTCGTGAAGCGCTCTTGCGCGCGGATGGGGGTCGGACGGGTGTTCTGATCCCTGCGGGCGCCCGTGACAGCGCTGAGCGGACGCGCGTGACGCGCTCTGTGGACGGGGCGCACGACGGCCCAAGTGTGGTCGACATCGCGCGAGAAAAGAAGGCCATTGTCGTCGAGCTGGATCCGCCGAAGCATCTTTCCATCGCGCGCTTTTTGCAAGGTGCGGAAGCGCTCGCCGCTGCCGGTGCCGATCTCGTCACGATGGCGGACAATTCGCTGGGATCGGTGCGCGTGTCCAACATGGCGCTTGCAAGCCTGTTGAAACAGCAGCAGATTGAACCCCTTGTGCACGTGACATGTCGGGATCGAAACCTGATTGGCCAGCAGTCCCATCTGATGGGACTCGCCGTGTTGGGCATTCGCAACGTGCTGTTGGTCACGGGCGATCCGTCCCGCTACGGCGAGCTGCCAGGTGCCACGAGCGTGTACGACGTCTCGTCGATGGACCTCACAAAAATGGTGAGGCGTTTGAACGAGGGCGTAGGCTTTTCGGGTCAACCGCTGAAGCATCCGTCGCGATTTGTCATCGGGACAGCGTTCAATCCGCACGTGCACAATTTCGCGAAGGCCGTGGACCGGTTGCGCAGAAAGGTGGAGGCGGGTGCGGACTTTGTCATGACGCAGCCCGTGTTCGATCCGGAGCTGATGGAGGCCATCGCGGACGCGACCCGGGACCTGGGTGTCCCCGTCTTCATCGGTATCATGCCACTGACGAGTGCGCGGAATGCGGAATTTCTGCACTATCAGGTGCCAGGCATCCGCCTGTCGGAGGAAGCGCTGCGCCGGATGCAGGAGGCAGCGCCGGATGAGGCGCTCGCGGTGGGGGAGGCCATTGCGCGGGAGCTCGTGGAGACCGCCGTGCGACTGTTCCCGGGGCTGTATCTCGTGACGCCCTTCCTGCGGTTTGAGATGACGGTTCGCCTCACGCAATACGCTCGGGCGCTTGAGGCCAGCCTGGTCGGATCGAGCGGCGCGTCGACCTCATGACGGGGCTTTTCAAAAGACGATGAACTTCTTCTCCGCGCCATTGCTTGGCTGCCCAGACTGCGCTACGGTAACGGAGGATGATGTGACGAGGGAGGGTGCCTATGCGCAGGTCTTGGAGCGTGCTCATGGCCGTTTGCATGTCTTGGTTGGCGGTGGGGTGTGGCACGCCTGCAAACTCGTTGTCACAAGCGACCGCTGCGTCTGGAAGGCACGCGCCGCACCCCCTCGTGTTTCAGAACCTCACAGGTGCCATGAACGAGGGGCAGGATCCCCGGTGGGACCCGAAAGCGGCTCCCACGGGTGTCTACGACGACGTGACCGTGGTCACAGCGAGTGGCCGACAGGAGGTGCTCTCCGTTCGGGATGCGCCGCTCCTGTTCGCAGCGTACTGGTGCCCTCACTGCCAGCGCACACTGCAGCTTCTCACGTCGATTGAATCACGCCTGAAGCAAAAGCCCATTCTTGTGAACGTCGGCTATCCTCCGGGCACGACACTGCAGACCGCGGCGCGCATCGCGCGCGAGGAGTCTCAAGTTCTTCACTTGGCGCCGTTCCAAGAGGTCTTTATCTTGAATCCTGATGCAGGGGATCGATACGCCCCGCTAGGGTACCCAACACTCGCTTTTTATCGCGCCGGGCGAGATTGGACGCTGTACGGTGAACATCGAGCGTCTATTTGGGAAAAGGCCCTGTCCGAATCGACATCAAAAGCGTACAATGGCAGCGAGGAATCATGAACGGGTTGACCGCGGCGTGACATTTTGAACCGCAGGGTGACGATAGGGATGGATGCAGGTTCGCTGAGCGCCTTATTTCAGCACACTCGGACATGGGGACGTGCGAGGCGCGGGTTGGAGCTGTTTGAATTTGCCGCCGACGCCTTGACGCGTCTCGTAGCCATCGACGGCGGCTTTTTCATCTATCGAAAACGAGGCATCGAGACGGGTGCCGAACCGCAGGCACCGGCCCTCTACCATGTGTTCGGCGCGTTTGCCGATTGCGCCGAAATGGCTCCGATTGAGGCCCTCGTGAAAGAAGACCTGACGCTGGGCGTGCCTCTCGAGCGCTGGATGTTGGTTGAAGACGTGCCGCACGAAGCGCTCCGTGCGTGGCTCGAATCCCAGTCCGTGTTGGAGTTTGGCGTGTGGCCCCTGTATTCGCGAGAAGAAATCCGCGGCGCCGTGGTCGTGGCGCGCACGCGCCCCGTCATGCACTTGACGTGGGAGACAAGCCATGCCCTCATGGAGGCCTGCGCCGCCCAGATCTCGCTTGCGCTCGACATGATTATGGCGTTGCGCGTTGCCGAACATGCGAGCCAGCGAGATCTGTTGACAGGCGCGTGGAATCGGCTGGGCATCGAGCGCAGGTGGCCCCGCGTGCTCGATCGGCTCCGCGGCGACCCGCGCCGTTACGCCATCCTGGGTATCTTGGATGTCGACCATTTCAAACAGATCAACGATACGTACGGCCACCCTTTTGGGGACCGCGTGTTGCGCCTGGTTGCGCAGACGCTCCGGGATCAGACCACTCCTGATGAACTCGTGGGGCGCATCGGCGGCGACGAATTCATTGTGGTCGCTTGGACTGACGCGCCGGACTGGCGGCCGCGGTTGTTCGACATGCAAAACGAGATCGACAGTCGGTTGAACGGAGCTTGCGGGGTTTCGGTGGGCGGGAGCGTACTTGGATTGGACGGGGACACGTTCGATGACTGCTACACCATCGCCGATGAGCGATTGTACGAGAACAAGCGGTTGCGGAAACAGAACTTTGAGAATCCGGTCGGATGACCGGGCCTCGCCACGGCGACATGGTGTCGATGGTCGAGGCGCGGAATGAAGACTCGAGCCCTCGCATAAAAGTGAACAGAGGTTTGGGTCCCGCTGGGAGGCTCGGCGCATGTTCTCGCTTCGCCGCCGCAAAAAGCAAACCGAGATCCTGGAGCAGTTGGTGCGCGTTCTCACGCTACTGGAGGCGCAATTGGACGCCTCCAAAGAACGCAAAATCGAGATCGCCGTCGAGCGGGTGCAGGTGGACCAGGTCGACCTCAAGGAGCTCGTGTTTCGATTGGATCGGCTGGATGTCAACGAATTGAGCGGTACGTTGACACTTGGCAATCACATTCAGATGGCATCGAACGCAGGGGCCCGCCCTGCGGCTGAGGGTTCGGAACTTGAGGCGACGTCGAGGGGGTACCGCATATCGTGGAGCGAGGACCGGAGGACGCCGGACGGTCATTAGTGTCGGATCTTCAGCCGCTCGTACGCGTTTTGTCGCCCACGTTCATCATCGGTCAGATCCATGTTCAGCGTGTGTCGGGCGCTTCCGTCATGAGTTTAGGAAACACCTGGGCTTCTGATTTCCGTCATCAAGCGCACATCCAGCAGGGGTTCGGCAACGTCTACGGCAGTCGTTCGGTCGTCGCCAACAATCAGTGGTCACCAACTGCTGGCTCCTCCGCTCGCGAGGATGGCGCTTCCCTTTGGCGAGAGCGCTTCGCGCGAGCCAAACCGGCGCGGTGATCCGCGTTGGAGGCTAAAGAATGAATCAAAAATCCAATCATCCCTTCGATTTCCTCAATCAACTCCAAGAACTCGGCGATATGCGAAAATGGCTGGGTCCCGACTTTTTCAAAAATATGCCTATGCCGAACTTTCAAGGGATGCCGTTTTTCCAAGACGAGCCTCATTCCGCGCCGTTTCCGCCCATTGACCTCTACAACCGAAGCACGGAAATCGTAGCCGTGATCGCGCTGCCAGGGCTCAAGTCGCAAGGGGATGTGTCGCTTTCCGTGCGGCCGCGAATGTTGCGCGTCCGGGGCCAGCTCTCCTCGTACCTGGCTACTGCGCACGATCACGTGCTTTCGTCCGAACTTTTCCGGGGACCGTTTGATCGGGAAGTCGAGCTGCCGGAGCGCGTGAATCCGGATGGCGTCAAAGCGGTGTATCGCAGCGGGCTGCTCATCGTGTATATGCAGAAGGACTTGGCGCGCGAGACACCTGGCAACACCGTGGCCATTGACTTTGCCCCCGAAGAAAGCTGATGGAGGTGGGGCCCGCCTTGCGACTCTGGCCGATTCAGCTCCACGTCGGATCCGTCGAGCGCTCTTCCGCCGTGATCGTCGGGGGATGCAATGTCGTCTACGGCCTCAGCTCACATGAGAAGTCAAACGTGGGCTTCGGCGACATCGGTTCACAGTCGTTCGTCTCTCAGAATCGCGTCCTTCTCTACGACCCTGACGGGATCGACATGCCCGTGGACGATCGAGACACGCATGTGCTGCAGACTCGTCAGCAGGCGCCCACGGACACGCACATTCACTTCCAGGGCCTTGCCGTGAACTCCATGCAGCAAAACGCGGGCGTATTTGTCGGTGACGCGCAGATGACCGGGTGGGACCAGCACCAGAAGTCCAACAAGGCGTCGGGGGATATCGGCGGGGACCACAACGTGGAAATTGCCGGCGTGCATGTGAACTACGATGCGGACGCGATGGACGGCATCTTTCTCGACAGTGATTATAAGGCGGGCACCTTTGTGCGCCAGGGCTAGCGCACGAAGGTGCCCGCCTTTCTTTACAAGCGAATGTCAGGCTCTTGCAGCCGCCATCTTTTCCCGAAGCTTCTCCGTCAGCTTCGGCACAATTTCAAACAAGTCTCCGACGACGCCGTAGTCCGCGATTTCGAAGATAGGCGCCTCAGCGTCCTTGTTGATGGCGATGATGAGCTTCGACTGGCTCATGCCGGCCAGGTGCTGAATCGCTCCGCTAATGCCGCACGCGATGTAGACGTCCGGCGTGACCACCTTGCCCGTCTGGCCGACCTGCAGGCTGTAATCGCAGTAGCCCGCGTCGCATGCAGCCCGGGAGGCGCCGACCGCGGCATCGAGCACGTCTGCGAGCTCATACAGAGGTTTGAAGCCTTCCGCGCTTTTGACACCGCGGCCGCCCGACACCACAACACGCGCTTCCGTGAGGTCTCGGCCGGTGCTGGCCTTCTTCTCCACGTGGACGACGCGGGTCTTGACGTCGGCGGGTTCGTCGAATCGGCGGACGTCGATCTCGACAGAACCGCCCTGTTCCGCATCCGCCGCCAGGTTGTTAGGCCGCACGGTCACGACGTAGGGTGTGGCGAGAACGCGCTTCGTTTCGAACGCTTTACCCGCGTAAATCGGCCGTTTGAACAGCACGTCGCTGCCCTGTACGTCAAGGCTAACGATATCCGAAATTTGCGGCGCGTCGAGCGCAGCGGCCAACTTTGGTGCCAGGTCGCGCCCACTCGCCGTGTGCCCGAGCACGACGACGTCGGGTTTGACCTCGTCCAGCACGGGTGCAACCGCAAGATAGAAGTGCTCCGAATCGTAGTTTGCAAGCGACTCGCCCTCGATGGCAATCACCTTGTCGTGTGGGTGCTGGGCAAGCTCGTTCGCCGCTTCTTGGACCTGACTTCCGATCACGACCGTGACAATCGATCCTCCGTCCGCAATTTGCCGCGCGGCGCCAAGCGCCTCGAGCGCGACCTGACGAAGCTTTCCGTCCCGCTGTTCTGCAATCACCAAAACCTTCTTTGGCATCGATCACGACCTCCTGTTCGTATCCATTCGTCGTCGGTTCAGCGAAGGGCTTTCACAAGAATGTCAGCCAGCTGTTCTGCCTGCTCATCCGCCGTGCCGGTGATCTTTTGACCCGCCTGGCGCTTCGGCGGCAGCGTCACTTCCACGCGCTCCACCCTCGCGGCGGCGTCCTCGTCGCTCAAGCCGAGGTCCGACAGGGTGAGTGTGGTAAGCGGTTTCTTCTTCGCCTTCATAATATTGGGAAGCGACGGGTACCGCGGCTCGTTTAAGCCTTGCTGCGCGGTGAACAGGGCCGGCAGCGTCGCCGTCACGGTCTGCATGTCGCCGTCGATTTCGCGCACGCCGGTCGCCTGGTTGCCCTCAATGGTCAGTTGCGTGACCGCCGCGATGTGGGGGAGGTCGAGCTGATGCGCAACGCGAATCGCCACTTGGCCTGCTCCGTTGTCGACGGAGAAGTTGCCTGCGAGCAGGACATCAAACGACTTGTCCTTCAGATACGCGACAATGGCTTTCGCAATGGCGCGCTCGTCGGTGAGCTCGGGCGCTTCGATCAGCACGGCTTCATCCGCGCCCATCGCGAGCGCCGTGCGCAGCGCCTGCGTGGAATTCTCGCTGCCCACCGTCATGACTGTGACCGTTGCATCCTGCTTCTCTTTCAACTGAATGGCTTCTTCGACAGCATACTCGTCATAGGGGTTGATAATCCACTTGACGCCGTCCTCTGCGATTTTGCCATCCACGAGCCGGATGCGCTCTTCTGTGTCGAACGTCTGCTTCATGAGGACCACAACATGCATCGTTCACAACCTCCTGCAGATAAAGTTGAGAGTCTTCGTTGCTTGGCCCCGCCCGATCAGGCGCGCAGACCTCGCAGGAAAAAGTCGACGGTTTTGTCGACCTGGGCGGACAGAGAATATCGTCGGCCCGAGATGAGCCAGGACGATACCACTTCGTCCATGGCCCCAAAGATCAGCAGCCGCGTGAGCTTGACGTCCAGGTCGCGCCGAAAAATGCCTTGTTCGATGCCCCGAACGAGCACATCTTCAATCAGCTGAATGTAAGGCTTGAGCGCGTTGCTGATTTCGCTGTGCAGTTCGCGCGAACTCTGGCGCAGCTCCAGCTGCGTGACTTTGGCAAGTTGAACATCTTTCTCGAGTTCGGTGAAATGAAGCTCGCAGATTTTGCGAATGGCGTCGTCTGCGCGATCATCCTCGTGCACGTGTTCGTGAAACTTGCGCACGAGGCTCCCAAGCTTCTCCCGAAACAGCGAGATCAAAATGTCCTCCTTGTTTTTAAAGTACAGATAAATGGTCCCGTCCGCCACGCCTGCTTCGCGGGCGATTTTGGAAACCTGAGAGTTGAAAAATCCGTGTTCTGCAAACACTTTCAGCGCCGCTTTGAGAATTGCTTCGTACTTTTCTCTCCTTTTCTCCGCCAATCCACTTGTCATGAATTCACCTCGGTGTTAATATCGAGTCAAGCAATGAATGAACGCTCATTCATTTTCGTACCCCCATAGTAAATGGCGTGGGCGAGAATGTCAACGATGCAATCGCTTTTTTTACCCGAGGGCTGTAAGCGGTTGCGGCTACCTCATCCGCTGAGGCGGCATGAGGGATGAGCACAAACGGATGAGCTTGGAGAAGGGAAGTGAGGAAACGTGTTGTTAGCCATCAATGATATCGCCTTTGCGGCCGCGGTTGCGTACGCGCTGTACCTGTTTGTCACGGTCGTCTACCGGCGATATCGCTATGTCATGTTGGGGAAACCCGTTGCCTTGGATCCGCGCCCGGACTTCGGCGAATTTTTCTCGCAGGTCTTTGGGCAGAAAAAGCTGTTCAAGGACGCGAAAAGCGGTGTCATGCACTTCGTCATGTTCTACGGCTTTATCGTGCTGCAGTTCGGCGCCTTGGACATCATCGTGAAGGGCCTGACGCTCGGCCACCACATCCCCTACCCGGCATACGAGACCTTTTCGTTCACTCAGGAATGGGTGGCGATCTTGGTCCTGGCCGCGACGGCGTACGCGGCGTACCGCCGCTACGGTGAGCGCCTGAAGCGCCTCAAGCGGGGCTTCAAGCCGAGCATCGTCCTCATCTTGATTGCGAGCTTGATGATTTGCGTTCTCATGGATCTCTCCTTCGAGCGCGTGTGGCAACAGGAGCCCGGCGCTTGGTGGGCACCTGTGTCCTCTCTCATCGCATCTGCCCTTTGGAGCGTGGGCCCGAAAGGCGGGGAGATCGGGTTCTACGTCTTCTGGTGGCTGCATTTGATGGTGTTGCTGACGTTTTTGGTGTACGTGCCGCAGTCGAAACACTTTCACCTCATGGTCGCGCCTATCAACATCTGGCTTCATCGGAAGGGCGCACCCGGCAAGCTGCGTCCGCTGAATCTGGAGGATGAAAACGCCGAGTCGTTCGGCGTGGGCAAGGTCGAAGACTTTGAGCGCAAGCAGATGATCGATTTCTTCGCCTGCGTCGAGTGCGGGCGCTGCACGAACTCTTGCCCTGCATCCAACACAGGGAAACCGCTGTCGCCGATGCACCTCATCGTGAAGATGCGGGATCACCTGATTGAGAAGGGGATGGCGGAGACCGGTTTGAAGGCATTTGAGCCGAGTTTCCTTTTGCCGAAGCGAGACGGCCTGGCCCACAAGATGGCCTCTGGCGGCGAGGACCTCACGTTCCCTGAGAACGTCGTCACGGACATCGAACCGACGCTTCACTGGCAGAAGGAAGAGTGGCGGCTCACAGAGGTCGATCCGAGGGAGCTTTCCCTCATCGGGGATGTGATTACCGAAGAGGAGATCTGGGCCTGCACGACCTGTCGCAACTGCGAGGATCAGTGTCCTGTCGGCAATGAACATGTGGATAAAATCATCGATCTTCGCCGTTACCTGGTGTTGATGGAAGGCAGCATGCCGAAAGAGGCACAGCGCGCGATGCAGAACATCGAGCGTCAGGGGAATCCATGGGGTCTGAGCCGCAAGGACAGGGCCCAATGGATGGAGGGCCTGGATATCCCGGTTCCCACGGTGCACGAAAACCCTGATTTTGAGTACCTCTTCTTCGTGGGTTCCATGGGCTCGTACGACCGGCGGGCGCGCAAGGTCACGCATGCCGTGGTGCGGTTGTTGCACGAGGCGGGCGTGAACTTCGCGGTGCTCGGCGACGAGGAAAACGGTTCGGGTGATACGCCGCGTCGCCTTGGCAACGAGATGCTGTTCCAGCAGCTCGCCATGGAGAACATCGCGACGTTTCAACAATACGGGGTGCGCAAGATTGTGACCGCGTGCCCGCACACCTTCAACACGCTCAAAAACGAGTATCCGGACTTCGGGCTCGAGGGCGTGGAGGTGTATCACCACACGCAGTTGCTCGCGAAGTTGGTTCGTGAAGGCAAGCTCCGGCCGACACATCGCCTGAACGAGCGGATCGTGTACCACGACGCGTGCTATCTCGGGCGCTACAACGGCGTCTTCGACCCGCCGCGCGAGATCTTGAAGTCCATCCCAGGGGTGGAGCTCGTGGAGATGCAGCGCAACCGCGAAAACGCGATGTGCTGTGGCGCCGGCGGAGGGCGCATGTGGATCGAGGAAAATCGCGGCAAGCGAATCAACCTCGCGCGCACGCAACAGGCGCTTGCCACGAATCCCACCGTCATCGGAAGCGCGTGCCCGTACTGCCTGACGATGATGGAGGATGGCACGAAGCTCACCGAGACGGACGATCGCGTCAAAGCGCGCGATGTCGCCGAGCTGCTCGCAGCGTCGGTCTTCGGAGAAGACCTTCGCCAGCCGACCGAAGATGAGGAGGTTCAAGCCGGATGAGACAAATTCGCCGAGCTGCCGTCATTGGTTCCGGCGTGATGGGGGCGCAAATTGCCGCCCATCTCGCCAATGTGGGCATTCCCAGCCTGCTTCTCGATCTCGTTCCCCAGCAGCTGACGCCGGAGGAGGAGAAGCGCGGGCTGACGCTGAGCCATCCCGCCGTCCGCAATCGCCTGGCGACGGAGGCCATCCGCAGGCTTCAAAAGTTGAGCCCGGCGCCGCTGTTTCGCGCCGAGGATGCCAAGCTCATCACGCCTGGCAATTTGGAGGACGATCTGCACCGCATTGCGGAGGTCGACTGGGTCATCGAGGTGATCGTCGAGAGCCTCGAGCCCAAGCGCCAGCTGCTTGAGCGCATCGAGGCCTACTGGCGCGACGGGATGATCGTCAGCACGAATACGTCGGGCATTTCGATCAACGCGATGGTCGAGGGCCGCAGCGAGGCGTTTCGGCGCCATTTCCTTGGCACGCACTTCTTCAACCCGCCGCGTTACATGAAACTCCTCGAGGTCATTCCGGGCCGCGACACCGATCCGGCCATCGTCGAGTTCATGCGCGAGTTCGGCACGGAGCGCCTGGGCAAAGGCGTCGTGTTGGCGAAGGACACGCCCAACTTCATCGCCAACCGGATCGGAACCTACGGGCTCTTGGTGACCTTTGAAGAGATGCAAAAGGGCGGCTTCACGATTGAGGAGGTGGACGCCATCACCGGGCCGGCGCTGGGCCGCCCCAAGAGCGCGACCTTCCGTACCCTCGATCTCGTCGGGATCGACACGTTCGTGCACGTCGCCGACAACGTCCGCCAGAACGTCGCGAATGACGAAGAGCGGCGCGCGTTCGAGGTCCCCGCGGCAATTCAGAAGCTTGTCGAGCGCGGCTGGCTCGGCGAAAAGAGCGGACAAGGCTTTTACAAGCGCGTGAAAGCCAATGGCAAGCGCCAAATTCTCGTGCTCGATCTCGACACGTTCGAGTACCGGGAACAGAAGAACGTGTCGTCGTCGGCGCTTGAGGCATCGAAGCAAGCCAAAGGCGCGGCCGGCAAGGCGAGGGCCCTCGTTCAGGGCGGCGATCGCTATGCCGAGCTCGCGTGGAACATCGTCAAGCGCGTGCTGGTGTACTCCGCGGAGAAGCTCGGCGAGATCGCCGACACGATTCAGGATATCGACGCCGCGATGCGGTGGGGCTTCAACTGGGACCTTGGGCCGTTTGAGTTGTGGGATGCCCTCGGATTGGTCGAGACCGCCGAGCGGATGAAGGCGGAGGGGCTCGTCCTGCCTCAGTGGGTGGAAGCCTGGATTGCGGAGGGTCATCAGAGGTTCTACGAGTCTTCGGAAGGCCGCATCACCATGCCGGTGAACGGCAAGCCGGAGCCCATCCACGTGCCGGCGGGCGTGATCGACCTGGCGGCGCTAAAAAAGGGTGGCAAGGTCATCGCGCAGAACACGGGCGCGAGCCTCATCGATCTGGGCGACGGCGTGGCCTGCCTGGAGTTTCACTCTCAGAACAACGCCATTGGGCCTGACATCCTGTCGATGATCGAAAAGAGCGTGGCCATCGCCGAGAAGGATTTCGCGGGCCTGGTGATTGCAAATCAGGGCAAGAACTTCTGCGTCGGCGCCAACCTGGTGCTCATCTTGATGGCAGCGCAGGAGGGCGACTGGGACGAAATCGACCTTTCCATTCGCCAGTTCCACCGCGCGATGCTCGCGCTGCGGTACAGCCAGGTGCCTGTGGTGGCGGCGCCCCACCGCATGACGCTCGGAGGCGGTGTGGAAGTCTGCTTGGCCTCCTCTCGCGTGCTTCCGGCTGCGGAGACCTACTTCGGCCTTGTGGAAGTCGGCGTCGGCGTGATTCCGGGCGGTGGAGGCTGCAAGGAGACGGCCCGCCGGGTGGCCGAGTCCGTGGGCCCAGACGACGATCTCGTCCCTGCACTGGGCCGCATGTTCCAAGCGATCGGCACTGCCAAGGTCTCGACGAGCGGGGCGGAGGCTCTGGACATGGGCTGGCTGCGGGAGACGGATCGCGTCGTCTACAACGATGACCTGCGCATTTCCGCTGCGAAGGCCGAGGTGCTGCGCATGGCGGAGACGGGTTACCGCGCCCCCGTGAAGGCGAAGGCCATCCGCGTGGCGGGGCGCGACGGCAAGGCGGCGTTGCAGATGGCCGCGCGCGGAATGTGGAACGGCGGTTACATCACCGATTACGACCTGCACGTCGCCTACAAGCTGGCGCACGTGCTCGCAGGCGGAGATGTGCCGGCGAATTCGCTCGTGAGCGAGGACTACCTGCTGGATCTCGAGCGCGAGGCGTTCCTCAGCTTGTGCGGTGAAGCGAAGACCATCCAGCGCATGCAGCACATGCTCGCCACGGGGAAGCCGCTGCGCAACTGAGCGCGATCCACGACGGATACGACGATAGGGAGTGAAACCATGCGGGAAGCTGTGATTGTTTCAGTTGCACGCACGCCGGTCGGAAAAGCCAAGCGCGGAGTGTTTCGCCACACGCGCGTGGAAGATTTGGGGCGTCACGCGGTCAAGGCGGCGGTGGAGCGGGCCGAGGGGCTGGATCCGGCCGAGATCGAGGACGTCGTTCTCGGCTGCGCGATGCCCGAGGGCGAGCAGGGATTGAACGTGGCGCGCATCATTTCGCTGTACAGCGGGCTGCCGCAATCCGTGCCTGCGATGACCATCAATCGCTTTTGCTCGTCCGGACTTCAGGCCATCGCGATCGCGGCCGAGCGCGTGATGTTGGGGCACGCGGAAGTCGCCCTGGCAGGTGGCGTGGAGACGATGAGCCACGTGCCCATGAGTGGCTTCAAGCCGTCGCCTCACCCGGACATCCTGCTCGAGATGCCGGACATCTACATCTCGATGGGGCACACGGCGGAAAATGTCGCGAAGCGATTCGGCGTCAGCCGGGAAGATCAGGATCGCTTCGCCTACGAGAGCCATCAGAAGGCGTACGCCGCGCAGCAGGCGGGCAAATTCGACGACGAGATCGTCCCGGTGGAGACGAAGGTCTGGGAGATCGACGAGGACGGGCGGCCGCACGAGAAAGCGATTCGCGTGACGCAGGATGAGGGCGTGCGGAAAGACACCACGCCGGAGGCGCTCGCGACCCTGAGGCCGGCGTTCTCCGTGGGGGGCACGGTCACGGCGGGCAACGCGTCGCAGATGAGCGACGGCGCCGCAGCCGCCGTGATCATGACGGCCGAAAAGGCACAGAAGCTGGGACTGAAGCCCCTTGCGACGTTCAAGAGCTTCGCCGTCACGGGCTGCGATCCGGCCATTATGGGCATTGGGCCGGTGGGCGCGATTCCGAAGGCGCTGAAGCTCGCTGGTCTGTCGCTGTCGGACATCGATCTGTTTGAGATCAACGAGGCGTTTGCTTCCCAGTGCCTGCAGGTGATCCGCTCACTCGACATCGATCCGTCGAAGGTCAACGTGAACGGCGGCGCGATCGCCTTGGGGCACCCACTCGGGTGCACCGGCGCCAAGCTGACCGCCACGTTGATTCACGAGCTGCGCCGGCGCGGCGGCGGCTACGGCGTCGTGTCGATGTGCATCGGCGGCGGCATGGGCGCGGCCGGCGTGTTTGAAGTCCATAAGCCCTAACATTTCATTGCATGAGGAGTGAAGATGACATGGAAAACAAGACGATTGTCAAAGGTGGCGCGTTCGTCATCGAGGAGCTTGAACCGACGGCCATCGTGACGCCCGAGGGCTTCACCGAAGAACAGAAGATGATTGCGGAGACGACGAAGAACTTCATCGAATCGGGGGTCGTGCCGCATCACGAGGAGATTGAATCGCTGAACTACGAGCTCACGGTGAAATTGCTGCGCAAGGCCGCCGATCTCGGCCTGTTGTCCGCCGAGGTTCCGGAGGCCTACGGAGGACTCGGCCTTGACAAGGTGAGCGCGACGCTGATCAACGAGCACGTGTCGCGCGGCGGATCGTTCGGCCTGTCGTTCGGCGCGCATACCGGCATTGGGACGCTGCCCATCGTCTACTTCGGCAACGAGGAGCAGAAGAAGAAGTACCTGCCCAAGCTCGCGACCGGCGAGTGGATCGGCGCGTACTGCTTGACGGAGCCCAACTCCGGTTCCGACGCGCTCGGCGCCCGGACGACGGCGACGCTGTCGGAGGACGGCAAGTATTACATCCTGAATGGGACGAAGCAATACATCACGAACGCCGGTTTTGCCGATGTATTCGTGGTCTACGCGAAGGTCGACGGGCAGCACTTCAGCGCGTTCATCGTCGAGCGCACGATGCCCGGCGTGAGCTTCGGACCAGAGGAGCAGAAGATGGGCATTAAGGGCTCGTCGACGCGCCAGGTCATTCTGGAAGACGTCAAGGTGCCGGTCGAGAATCTGCTGTTTGAAATCGGCAAAGGGCATCAGATTGCGTTCAATATCTTGAACATTGGCCGCTTCAAGCTGGGTGCGGGTGCGCTTGGCGGATCGAAGATTGCGCTCGAGACGTCGGCGAAATACGCGAACGAACGCAAGCAGTTCGGCAAGAAACTGTCGGAGTTCCCGCTGATTCAGCGCAAACTGGCCCGGATGAACACGCAAATCTACGCGCTGGAGAGCGTCGTGTACCGGACCGCTGGACTGCTCGATGCCATTCTCGAGACGGTCGACGTGACCAAGCCGGACTCCGGGGTTCAGTCGGCCAAGGCCATCGCTGAGTATGCGATTGAGTGCTCCATCAACAAAGTGTTTGGCTCCGAGGTCCTTGACTTCGTGGTGGATGAGGCCGTGCAAATTCACGGTGGCGCGGGGTTCATCAAAGAGTACGGCGTCGAACAGATGTATCGGGATGCGCGCATCAATCGCATTTTCGAGGGCACGAACGAGATCAACCGGATGCTCATTCCTGGCACGATGCTGCGCCGCGCGATGAAGGGCGAGCTGCCGCTATTCCAAAAGGCGCAGGCGCTCCAGGCGGAGCTGATGCAGATGGTGCCGGGCCTCACGCCGCCTGAGGGTGTGCTGGCTGAGGAGAAGCAGCTCATCGAGAACATGAAGAAGGTCTTCCTCATGGTCGGCGGCTTGGCTGCGCAAGCGCTGCAGGCCCGCGTGAACGACGAGCAGGAGATCTTGGCCAACCTGGCGGATATCGCGATCCAGGCGTTCGCGGCGGAGAGCGCCTACCTGCGCGCGATGCAGCAAGTGGCTTCTGCGGGTGAGTCGCAGGCCGCGCTGAAGATCGCCATGACCCGCGCGTTTGTCCAAGACGCCATTGCGAAGGTCGAACAGGCGGCCAAGGAGAGCCTGGCCCACGTGAGCCAGGGCGACGCGCTGAAGATGCAACTGTCCATCCTGAAGCGGCTGACGCGCCGTTCGGAAGTCGACGTGATCGCGCTCGACCGCCAGATTGCAGAACGCGTGATTGAAGCTGAAGGTTACGTCTGCTGACAAGCCGCGAAGGGAAGGGATTGTGGATGGAAAGGCCGTGGTTGAAGCACTATCCGCCGGAAGTGCCGAGCACCTACGACTATCCGCGCGAGAACCTGGCATCGTTTTTGTTACACTCGGCGGAGGCTTATCCCGATCGGCCTGCCCTGTGGTTCTTTGGGTACAAGATGACGTACCGCGACCTGCTGGACGCGTGTTGTCGATTTGCGAACGCGATGCGAGCGATTCCCCTCAACAAGGGGGATCGCCTCGCCATCATGTTGCCGAACTGCCCGCAGGCGGTGATCGCGTACTACGGAGCGCTGCTGGCGGGGCTCACGGTCGTCCAGCACAACCCCATGTACACGCCCAGGGAACTGAAGCATCAGCTCGAGGATTGTGGCGCGCGGGTCTTGGTGACGCTCGACGAACTGTGGTCCCGGGTAGAGGCGGTCGAAGGCGAGTTGCCCGTGGAGTACTACGTCGTCACGTCGATCCGCGATTACCTTCCGCCCGTCAAGTCGCTTTTGTATCCGCTTCAGCAAAGCCGGCAGGGTGGGGTGCCCAAGGTGCCCTACGGTGAGCGCGTGCTCGCCTGGAAACACTGCCTGAACAGCGCGACGCCCGAGGTGCCGCGGGTCGAGATCGATCCGCTGGAAGACGTGGCCCTCATTCAGTACACGGGAGGAACCACAGGTACGCCGAAAGGCGCGATGCTCACCCATTACAACCTGGTCTCGAACGCGATTCAGAGTTCGCTGTGGACGTACAAGCTGCAGCGGGGCAAGGAGCGCTATCTGGCCGTCCTGCCGTTTTTCCACGTGTTCGGCATGACCGTCCTCATGAATCAGTCGATGTATACCGGCGGCATGCTGATCTTGGTCCCACGCTTTCAAGCGGAGCAGGTCCTCAAGCTCATCCATGAGTTCAAGCCGACCGTGTTCCCAGGCACACCGACGATGTACATCGCGCTGATGAATCATCCGAATCGGTCTCGGTATGACCTTTCGTCCATCGAAGTGTGTGTCAGCGGCGCGGCCCCGCTTCCCCATGAGGTACAGGCGCAGTGGGAGAAGCTCACGGGTGGCAAGCTCGTGGAGGGCTATGGCCTGACAGAGGCGTCTCCCATCACCCACGCGAACAACTTCTGGGCGGCTCGCAAACCCGGCTCCATCGGCATCCCGTTTCCGGATACCGAGGCGCGCGTGGTCGATCCCGACGGGAACCCGCTCCCCGTGGGCGAGATCGGCGAGCTCGCGGTCCGAGGCCCACAGGTGATGAAAGGGTACTGGAATCGCCCGGATGAAACCGCTTCGGTGCTGCGGAATGGATGGCTGTACACCGGTGACCTTGCAAAAATGGACGAGGACGGCTATTTCTATATTGTCGATCGAAAGAAAGACATCATCATCGCCGGCGGGTACAACATCTACCCGCGGGAAGTCGAAGAAGTGTTGTACGAACATCCCGCCGTCGCGGAGGCAGCGGTGGTCGGCGTCGAAGACCCGTATCGGGGTCAGACGGTGAAAGCGTTTATCCAGCTGAAGCCGGGCATGCAGGTCACGGAACAGGAGTTGGACGATTGGTGCCGCGCGAATCTGGCCGCCTACAAGGTACCGCGGGCCTACGAGTTCCGGGACAGCTTGCCCAAGTCGGCGGTTGGAAAAATCCTTCGCCGTGCGCTGACGGAGGAGACCACTCGCCAGGCGTGACGGCAAGGAGGGTCGCGGCGTGCCCATGCATCCAGGGGGAAATTCAGAGACGATCGAGGCAAACGTGCAAACCTTCGCCGACTTCATCGGGGCGAAACTGGTGCGCGCCGATGAGGGCGAGGTGGTTGCGGAGCTCACCGTTCAACCCCACCACTGGAATTTGGCGCGGATCGTGCACGGTGGCGTGTATATGTCCTTGCTCGACTCGGCCATGGGTCTGTTGGTGAGCCTGCATTATCCGAATCGCCCCGTGGTGACCACGAATCTCAACATTCACTTTACGGAACCGGCGACCGAAGGAACGCTCGTGTGTCGCGCGCAGTTTCTCCACCGCGCCCGGAGTACCATGACCGTCGAGGGTCGCGTGTACCTGGGTACCGAGAAGTTGTGCGCGCATGCGACGGGATCGTTCCGCGTGTTAAAACTGCCATCGTAAACGGCGAAGGGTACGAGCTGGCCGCAGGCTGTCATTTCAGCCGCGGCCAGCTTTTTTCGCACTTTTTCGCCTACATCTAAGGTGTGTTTTACAAATAGGGCTTGTCAAACACTATATCTAGTGTTACGCTAAAGCTTGTCCAAAGCATGTGATCTATGGGGAGATGGGTGCCCGCCGCTCGGTGGGTGAAAAGGGAATCCAGTGTGAATCTGGAGCGGTCCTCGCCACGGTGACGCGGATCGCGGCGGCATGGCAACGTCCGGCCACTCGGTTGTCGATTTTCGTCGACGCCGGGGAAGGCGCCGTCCGCGGAGGAAGCGAAGCCCGGAGACCTGCCCATCTCCTTCATCCGTCCGACGCTCACGAGGGTTTGGGAAGTCGGAGGACAGGGCACAGCCGCGCACTTGGGCTGATCTGTCTTCCGCCGTCCACTCATCCGGGTGAGCGCCCCGGGTGAGTTTTTTTGTCGATGATCCTGCGGGTCAGCACGAAGTTTCGAGGAGTGAGTGCACATGACGGTACATTCAAGCGACGCAACCACTGGATTACTGGAGCCCTCGTCGCAGAGCGGTGCGCGTGAGGGGAACGCGCTTCAGGATTGGCGCCAACGCCTAGAGACGTTTAGCGTCGAGAAACACGACGGCCGTCGGGAACCCTTCTCCTATGACAAAATCATCACATTCTTGCGACGCGGGTGTGAAGCCGTCGAAGGGTACGATGTCGAGCGCCTCGCCGCAGATGTGTGGCCCCAGCTGCGCGATGGCATGCGGACGGCCGAAATCGCCCGAGTGGCCATCCAGGCCGCGGTGGAAAAGACGAGCGTAGAGGAGCCTCAGTGGCAGTTTGTCGCGGCTCGGCTGTTGCTCCTGGATGCGTACAAGCAGGCGGCGCGCAATCGGGGGTATGGCCACATCGGCTACGGAGACTTCGGCAAGCTGATCGAGGAGTTGGAGCGAATTGGCCGGTACGGCGCGTACATACGGGAGCATTACAGCGACGACGAGATCGCCGAACTGGCTGCCTACCTCAAACCCGAGCGGGACTATCTTTTCAATTATGTGGGACTCAAGCAGCTGCTGGACCGGTACGCCATTCGCAATTTAAACAATGGGATCATGGAGTTGCCGCAGGAGCTCTTCATGGGCGTGTCCATGCACTTGGCCATGAAGGAGAAGGACAAGGTCGAGTGGGCCAAGCGGTTTTACGACATGCTGTCGACGCTCCGCGTGACCGTCGCCACGCCGACGCTCAGCAACGCGCGCAAACCGTTCCACCAGCTGAGCTCCTGTTTCATCGATATGCCCGAGGACGATCTCGTCAGTATCTACGCCACAGACGAGGCGTTCGCCCGGGTGTCCAAGTTTGGCGGCGGAATGGGGATCTACGTGGGTAAGATTCGCGCCCGCGGCTCCGCCATTCGCAACCATCCAGGCGCGTCGGGGGGTGTCGTGCCCTGGATCCGGAACTTTAACAATACAGCTGTGAGTTGCAATCAGCTCGGCATGCGCGCGGGCGCGGCGGCCGTGTATTTGGACGTCTGGCACAAGGACATCCTCGACTTTTTGCAGTTGCGGACGAACAACGGCGACGAGCGCATGAAGGCGCACGACATCTTCCCGGGCGTTTGTATCCCCGATTTGTTCATGCGCCGCGTCGAGGAGCGGGGCGCTTGGTACCTGTTCTGCCCGTACGAAGTCCGAAAGGTGATGGGCTTTTCCCTCGAGGACAGCTGGGGCGAGGAGTTTGAGCGTCGGTATCAAGCTTGCGTCGACAATCCGAACCTGCCGCGCGTGGAGATTCCCGCCATCGAGATCATGAAGCGGATCATGCAGTCCGCGTTCGAGACGGGTACGCCATTCATCTTCTTCCGCGACACGGCGAACCGATTGAATCCGAACAAGCACGCCGGCATGGTCTATTGCAGCAACTTGTGCACCGAGATTATCCAGAACATGAGCCCGACCCGCCGCGTTGAAGAGACGGAAGACATGGGCGTGATCACGACGAAGACGAAGGCTGGCGATTTCGTCGTGTGCAACCTGTCCTCGCTCAACCTGGGACGTTGCCGCGATCTCGACAGCATCCGTGACATGGTCCATCGCCAGATTCGCGCCATGGACAACGTGATCGACCTCAATCACTATCCGGTGCCGCAAGCCGCGGTGACGAACCGCAAGTATCGTGCCGTCGGCCTTGGCATCAGCGGGTACCACCAGTACCTCGCGGAGAAGGGCATTCCGTGGGAGTCCGAGGCCCATGTGAAGCACGTGGATGAGCTCTTCGAGTGGATCAACTACTTCGCCATCGAAGCGTCGATGGAGTTGGCGCGGGAAAAGGGGCCATACGCGCTGTTTGAGGGTTCGGACTGGCAAACAGGCCAGTATTTCGAGCTGCGCGGATACCATTCTCGCCCTGGCGGCCCGGATTGGGATCGCTTGCGGCGCGATGTCGCCGCTCACGGCGTGCGCAACGCGTATCTGGTGGCCATTGCGCCGACGAGCAGCACGAGCTTGATCGCAGGCAGCACGGCCGGGATCGACCCGGTGTACGCGCGGTTTTTCCTGGAGGAGAAGAAAAACGGCGTCGTGCCGCAGACCGCTCCGAACCTCAACGAGAAGACGTTCTGGTACTACAAGGAGGCCCATACCATCGATCAGCGCTGGAGCATCGAGGCCTGCGCTGCGCGGCAGCGGCACGTGGATCAGAGCCAATCGTTCAATCTGTATATCACGCCGGGGATCAGCGCGCGCCAATTCCTCGACTTGTACATGCTGGCGTGGAAACGCGGGCTGAAGACGGTTTACTACGTGCGCAGCAAGTCCGTCGAAGTCGAGGACTGCGTGGCGTGCTCGTCCTGACAACCCCCCTGACATCCGGGCGTCAGGACGGCCGAGAAGTGCATGTGAAGCTTGTGGAGAGGAGCTGGCAAGGGATTTGGCTATGCAGCTGAAGCGGACAAGGCTGTTCAACGCTGAGGGCGATCGCGACTGGGGCAAACGGCGGATTATCGGCGGCAACACGACCAATATGATCGAGCTCAACAACATCAAGTACGAGTGGGCGTACAAGCTTTACAGGGCCATGATGAACAACTTCTGGATACCCGAGGAAATTCCGCTCGCGGATGACGCCCGCCAGTACGATAGCCTCAACGAAGATGAGCGCAGAAGTTACAACAAGGTGTTGTCCTTCCTGATTTTCATGGACAGCCTGCTCACGCACAACCTGCCCAACATCAATGAGTACATTACGGCGCCCGAGGTCAATCTCTGTTTGACGGTCCACGCCTTTCAGGAGGCGGTGCACTCCCAGTCTTACGGCT
This sequence comes from Alicyclobacillus vulcanalis, assembly GCF_900156755.1. Lineage (GTDB taxonomy): Bacteria > Bacillota > Bacilli > Alicyclobacillales > Alicyclobacillaceae > Alicyclobacillus > Alicyclobacillus vulcanalis. The sequence goes on along the minus strand of NZ_FTOO01000008.1, from coordinate 109,653 downwards.
ACGTGCTCGACTCCGTGGTCAACCCGGCGACGCGCGACCAGATTTATAACGAGTGGCGGGATGACGACCACCTGCTTCGCCGCAATCAATTCATCACGGATCTGTTCGAAGAGTTCATTGAAAACCCGACGGATCGCAACTTCATGAAGACCATCGTCGCCAACTACATTCTCGAAGGCGTGTACTTCTACGCGGGATTTGGCTTCTTCTTCGTGCTCGGCCGTCAAGGCAAGATGCTCGGCACCGTGTCGGAGATCAAGTTCATCCAGCGGGATGAACTGACCCATCTCGCGATCTTCCGCAACCTGTATCATGAGGTCGTGCGGGAAAATCCGGGCCTCGTGACGCCGGACATGGAAGAAGAATTCGTGGAGATGATGCGCACAGCGGTGCAACACGAGATCGCCTGGGGACAGTACGTCACGCAGGGCAAAATCGTGGGGCTGACCGATGCGCTCATCGACGCCTACATCAAGTACTTGGCGAATCTGCGGCTGCAATCGCTCAATCTGCCGATCTTGTATCCGGAGATTCAAGAGCATCCGATGCCCTGGATGGATAGCTTCGCCGCCATCAACTCGCACAAGACCGATTTCTTCGAACAGCGCGTGACCAACTACACAAAGGCAGGTAACTTGAACTGGGATGACCTGTGATACGATGTCCGCGGCCGCCGAGAGGCGGCCTTTTTGCATGCGCATGTCTGTGACGTTTCCGGGAAACCTTTCGTTTGAGGCCTCCCTGGCTGGTCCTCCAATCCCTCGCCGCAATTGCTTTTTTACGGCACCAGATTACAATAAATCACGTCTGACGACATCTGCGTGCTCGTCTTCGCCACAACGAATTCCAGCGAGAAACGAGGAGCTTCCGTATCATGCTTGGACATGATTGGTTCTGGTTGCACCCAGTCATCATCTGCGTCATTATCGCGGCGGTGGCCTACGCCATGTTCAACTTCGGCAGTGTGAAGCGGCTCGTGGTGGGAAAACCGATGCGGACGAGAGACCTCCGCGAGTCTCGCAATCTCCTCGTCTGGTGGATGGCCCTGCCGGTCTTGTCGGCGGACCTCTACTCGTCCGTGGCGTACGGGCCGGAAGCGGGCATGACGGAGTTGACCGGGCTCGGGGAGAACGCCAAATGGCTGATCCTGCCCATTACGGCCATGACGGTCCTGTTGCTCATCATCCTCATCACGTCCTACATCATGGGCGTGATCGCCTATCCGAACGGTGGCGGCGCCTACGCCATCAGCAAGGACAACTTCCAGCGCGCCTGGGTGCCCCTTCTTGCAGCGAGCGCGCTCATGGTGGACTACGTGTTGACGGTGGCCGTGTCCGTCGCCTCGGGTGTGCAGAACCTCGCGTCCTCGTATCCGGTGCTGCAGGGACACGAGACGTCTCTCTCGCTTCTGTGCGTGCTCATCATTTTGCTGGTCAACCTGCGCGGCATCTCGGAGTCGTCGAAAGTCTTCGCCTACCCGACGTACGTGTTCATGGCGTGCATGCTCCTGATGATCGGCGTCGGCTTTTGGAACGAACTGCACCATGGCTTTGTTCAGCCGCACACGCCGCCCTTTGGCGTAGTCCCGCAAGGGCTCACGTTGATGCTGTTGTTGAAGGCCTTCAGTTCGGCGTGTTCCGCCTTGACGGGCGTGGAGACCATCTCCAACGCGGTGCCGATCTTCCGGGAGGGGAAAAACGGCGCCATCAAGGCGTACATCGCGCTGGGTCTCGTGACGGGCGTGACGCTTTTGGGCTTCGCGTACCACCTGTACGTGAAGGGCATCAGTGTCAACCCGAATAACACCATGCTGTCCCAGCTGGCCGAGAGCTACTTTGGGCACGGCTTCCTGTATCAGTTCATCATGTGGGCCACGTTGGTGGTGCTGATCCTCGCCGCCAACTCGACGTTTACAGGTTTCCCACAGGTGGCCGCGCTCCTCGCCGGAGACGGCTTCCTTCCGCGGGCTTTGCGCCTGCGCGGAGACCGGCTCGGCTATTCGAACGGCATGATTGTGCTGGCCGCGCTGGCGTCTCTGCTGATTGAGATTTTCCATGCACAGACGAACAACCTCATCCCGCTGTACGCCATCGGCGTGTTTGTCGCGTTTACCGTGGCGCAGCTGGGCCTCATCAAGCGATGGATTCGCGTGAAAGGCCGGTTGTGGCGATTGAAGGCCGGCATCAACGCGTTTGGCGCCTTCATCACGGCGCTCGTATCGGTGATTTTCGCCGTAACGAAGTTCACGAGCGGCGCGTGGATCGTGCTGGTCGTGATTCCGCTCATGATTTACCTCGCCATGAAGGTCCACAGGCATTACGAGGACGTGGCGGACGAACTTCGCATCGACTTGAAGGTGGACCGCCCCCAGCAACACCGCATTGTTTCAGTGGTGCTGGTCTCGGGCATCCACCGTGTCGTGCTCGACACGATTTCGTTTGCCATGAGCTCCTCGCCCAACGTATTCGCCCTGTACATTGGTTTTGACGACGAATCCATCGAGAAGATGGAGGAGAAGTGGGAAGCGTGGGGCAACCCGTGTCGGCTCGTCACCGTGAAAAGCGAGTACCGGTCGCTTTTGCAACCACTGTCGAAGTTCATTCGCCGGCTCGAGACGTACGAGGGAGGCAAACCGGATCACATCCAGTTGTTCATCGCTCAATTCGTACCGAAAAAATGGTGGCATAATCTGTTGCACAACCAGACGTCTCTGCTCATTCGTGCCTGGATGTTGCGGCACAAGGACGTCGTCGTGACCACGGTGCCGTATCACTTGAAGAAGTGAGGGCGGGGTGACGCGCAAAAGCGGGGTCTTTGTGGGCACCGCGAGGCGAGGGAAGAGGGGGGGTCGGGCGTGATACGGAGGCGGACGTGGCGCGCTCTCCTCACCGTCATCGAGACGGATCGCACCGGTTTTCGCGTTTTGCCCGGGCTGCGCAACGGCGTCGGCATCCTCCTTCCGCTCGTATGGGGCCTTGAATCCCAGCACCTGCTGTCCGGCATCGGCGTCGCGGTGGGCGCACTCGTCGCGGGTTTCGCCGGCAATGCCGGCACGGCGCGGCGTCGGCTTCGGACCATGGCGTTTGCGACCGCGTGGATGACCTGTACGACATTCATCGGCGCGCTTGCCGGGCATTCGCATGTGCTCATTGTCCTTCTGACCGCCCTGTTCGGCTGGATCTCCGGCATGATGCTCGGCGTCAGCCAGGCGAGTGGACAAGTGGGCCTGCTCGCCACCAACGCGCTGATCCTCATCTCCACCAGCCCGCAATCGCTCTCTGGCGCGCTGTATCGCGCGAGCTTGGTCGCCTGCGGTGGATTGCTGCAAACCGCGCTCATGCTGGCCGTCGATCTCGCCACCCCGCAGAGTGCCGAAGCTCAGTCCGTCGCCAAGGTGTACCGAAAGCTCGCCGCGTTTTCAACAACGCCCGTGCGCCAGACGGACCTCGAACTGGCCGCCTCGCTCGTGGAAGCGAGCGATCTGCTCAAGGATTCCTACATGCCTAAGCGCCATCGGTCCCGCTTGTACCGGCTGCTGGACGGGGCGGAGCAGCTGCGCATGTACGCCGTCGCACTCGCCGAGATCGCCCGAGCGCGGGCCTACGCGCAGGAGCTCGGCGATGCGGCGGTCGCCGCGGACATCCTCCGGCAATGCGCGCCCATTTTCGGGGCCGTGGCGCAACACCTGTGGCTCATCGTGCGCGGAGACCGCCGAGCCCAGCCGCTCTTCTACATTCTTGAGCGAGCTTCGGAAGAATTGTCGGATATCGCGCGTCTCGGGGGCGGCGCGCAAGAGCGCGAGGCGACGGCGGCGCATGTGGCCGCCATGGCGCAGTCCCTGATGGCGCTCAAGGCCGATCTCGCCGATCCCGCCCGCGCTTCCCTGCCGCAGGAGGCGCTGGAGCCGCCGATGTCGAAGATCAAACACGCGTGGCAGTCCTTCCAAAGCCACCTGACTTGGCATTCGGCCATCTTTCGGCATGCTGGGCGCGCGGCCATGGCGCTTGGCATTGGCGAGGCCCTGGCCTTCCTGATGCCATGGCCGCACGGTTACTGGGTGCCATTGACCGCCAACATCATCCTGAGGCCCGATTTCACGAGCACGTTTACGCGCGGCATCGCCCGAGTGCTGGGCACGATGGGCGGCCTCGTGCTTGCCACGGCGCTGCTCATCGCCGTGCCGGATCGCACCGGAGTCTTCGCCAGCGCGTGCATCGTGGTCTTCGGCGCCTTGATGTACATGTGTGTGACCTACAACTACGCGCTCTTCAGCTGCGCGCTGACCGCGTTGATGGTGGTTCTGCTCTCGTTTTTCGAGCGCCAGGCGCCCATCCCCACGATGGCGGATCGGCTGTTGGCGACGCTTGTTGGGAGTGCGCTGGCCATGCTGATTTACCTGGCATGGCCGACGTGGCAGCACCAACAGGTTCATCGCGCGCTCGCCGAGGCGGTCGAACGAGAGCAAGACTATTACCGCGGCGTCCTGCGCGTCCTCGCGGAGGGGGGCAAGGGTTCGCCGCGCAGGCTCGCCCGAGAGCGCCAGGCGGTCCGGCTGTCGCGCACGAATGCCGCTGGCTTGGTGCGGCAGGTTTTGGCCGAGCCCGTTGCGCCGCACGTGCATGCGCACATGATGGTGGCCATTCTCGTAGGCATGCACCGATTCTCGGACACGCTGCTTTCGCTCGAAGCGTACACCTGGGAGGGGCGTGCCGCTCGGCCCTTAACCTGCGAAGAAGAGGAGGTTGCACGCTGGGTCGATCGCGCCCTGTCCTCGCTCGCCGACTCATTAAGGCGGGGTTCTAGCGAAATCGTGATGGATCCGAGCGGTGAGCTGTGGAGGTCGGGCGATGTACCCACCATCACGCGGAATATGGAAACGAACTGGCGCGAGCTCGATGTGGTGGCGCGCGCGGTGGTGCGCCTGTACATCGTCATTCGGACGCTTGCGCGGCTGACGCACGAGATCGACGCGGGACCGCCCGCGGCGGAGCTGACCGACGCAAGCCAAGCGCTCGAGGGCGGCGGCCAGGGCTGGGATGACGCGCAAGGACGCAGCCCGCTAGAATAGAGCAGAAGGGCGTGCCGCGGTGAACAAAGCGGCCATCCGCTGCGTCCTTACGGAGGAAGCGCGGATGGATGTGGGGAGGGATGGTGGTTGGAACGGCGACCTAAGCGGACGGCGCGCGTCCGCGATGGGAGGGAAAAGGACAGGCCAAGGCGCCGCGGCTGGCTGGGCGTGTTGGTGGCGACGGCAGTCTACGCCATGGTGTCGTCGTCCCTACTCATCTTTCACGGCCCGTTTCCGGCTCTGCGCACGTACGTGATTGACACGCTCGACGAAACGCGGCACGGCTACCTGTTGCGGCCTCTGTCTCTCTTTACCCTGCCTGAATCGGTCATTGCTGAACATGCGCTGAGCGGCAGCATGGTATCGGACACACTGCCTGTTTCGGACATTGTGAGCCGCGACTTTGCGAATGCGGACAACTCCATCCACCTGTATACGTATCACGGGAGCACGTTTACGGCGTACGTCCTGGTCGTGGACAACCCGAAGCGCGTCCGGGTGGCCGTCACGAAATACCTGGGCCAACGGGGTGAAACGGTGCCACAGCTCGTGCAGGACGCGGGCGCTGTGGCCGGGATCAACGGGGGTGCCTTCGCCGACAACAACCAACAGGGCACGGGCGCGCAGCCGCTTGGCATTACGATTGTGAACGGTCGCGTCGTGACGGGCGCAGGGTCGACGGGGAAGTACCCGGAGATTGGCTTCACCGCCGGAGGACAGATGATCGCCGGCTCGTATTCCCTGGCCGATCTCGAAAAGCTGCATGTCACACAGGCGCTGAGCTTTGGGCCCGTGCTTGTGCTGAATGGGCAGCCCGTGCAGGTGCCGGATCAGGGATTGAATCCGCGCACGGCCATTGGGCAGACCGCGGATGGAAAGGTCATCATGGTGGTGACGGACGGGCGCGGCCAGTTCGGCCATTTGGGAGCCTCCATGGCCGACATCACGGCCATCATGCTTCAGTACCACGCCGTGATCGCCGCCGACCTCGATGGCGGATCGTCGACGACCATGGTGTACAACGGCAAGATGGTCAACACGCCGGTCGATCTCACCGGAGCGCGCAGCGTGGCCACTGCCTTTGTCGTGATGCCAAACTGAGAAATGGGGGAGGAGCATCGATGGGTCAAGTGGAACGCCAGCCGCGAGGCAGGCGAGTGGGACGGCGATTTCTCGCGCTGGCGGCACTGTGCACCGCCTGCGAGTCGCTGTTCTTCTACCACCTCAACCATCTGCTCGTATCTCAGCAGGTGGCGTCACAGCAGGAAATTCAAGCGGCGATGCACCGCCGGGCACAGGTCGAACTCGCGGAGTTGAAGCGACAATACCCAGGTGTGACGGTTTCGCCCAACGGGCAGTACGCGACCTACGTCACGTCCGACGCGAGCGGGTGGTACGCCGTCCACGTGGTGCGCCTGGACACCGGTGCGCAGGTCAGCGAGGCCTCGAACCTGTACCCGGTGCAGTACGTGGATTGGCTCGGCAACGCTGAAGTGTTTGTAGGGGAAGAGCGTTCACCCGGCAACCTGGAGCTGAACACGTTCTACGTTTCGAATGGCCTCCAGGCGGACGAGACGGCCGCAAGCGTACCCGTGTTTTCCAATCTGTCCCCTGACGCCCGGATCGTCAAGGTGACCTACAGCACGGAGACCAACGACATCTTCGTGTTGATTGACGCAGGCGGCTCCACCGAGGTTTACCACGTCGGCACGATGGAAACGATTCAGCCGGTGACCGTGCCACCCGGGTACATTAAGAACATCGCGATGACGCAAACGGGAGACAACCTTTATTTAGAAATCAATCAGGGCGGCCAGTGGAACGTGGTGCGCCTCTATCAGACCAGCCAAACCAGCAGCTATACGGCAGAGTTTCAGATGGACTCGCAGCTCGTGAAGTCGAACGCGGCGCTCATCGGCGTCATCGGAAACACGCTCTACTACGGAACGGTCAACGGCAATGGACTGGTCACGGCGGTTTACCGTCAGACCGCAAACGGCGATCAACTCGTGCGCCAACTCGCACAGCCGACGCTCGCGAGCGAGATCGCCATCTCGACGTCCGGATCCGTAGCTCTGAACCCGCCGGCGATGACGGAGGTCGAGGTGTAAGGCCGACGCGAGGGGCCTACAAGCGGGGCGAAAGGCGGCCGGTGAAGGCCGGCGCTTCGTCTTTATAACTTGACATAATGTTGATTATCGGACGTTGAAGAACGTGAAGGAGGGGGCGCCGCGGGCCGCCGTCAGGCCGGCGTGATCGCCATGCCCAACGCGATGAGCAGTCCGCCAAGCGCGCTCGCCCACGACATGGCGTCGCCAAGCGCAGCCCAGCCGATGACGGCGGCAAACACCGGTTCAAGTGAAAACGTGATGGCCGTCTGGGCGGACGACAGGCGCTTTTGTGCCCAATTCTGCGCCCAGAGCGCGAATGCCGTGCCAAGCCATCCGTTGATGACCACCGCGTCCAGGACGCCCGGGCGCAGCCACACGGATGTGTCGAGCAGATGGCCCCACTGGCCGGAAAGCCACGCGGACGCGAAAGCCATGAGTGTCGACACCCAGATCTCCACCGCCGCCACGGCGAACGGAGCCAGGCCCTTCGCCCACCGGTCCACGATGACGATCTGCAGGGCCACGCCAAGGGCGCAGAGCGTGGTCTCGATGATGCCTCCCAGACGCCCGTGGAGATCGGTTCCTGCACACATGGCCACGAGTCCCGCGCATGCCAGGGCAATTCCCAACGCGCTGCGCCGGTCGATCGGCTGACGAGTCCAGACGCCCATCAGGATGGGCACCATGACGACGTTCAAACCGGTTAAAAATCCCGAGAGCCCGGGCGTAATGGTCTTGAGGCCTTCGGTCTGCAGGAGAAAGCTCGCCCCAAGTGGGAGTCCAGCCAACGCGCCCACCAGCCACGTGCGCGGGTGTCGAAACGCGGGCTCCTTCTGGCGAACGGCCAAGGCGAGCCCAAGGGTCGCGAGGGACGCCAAGGCGAAGCGCAGGGAGAGAAACGCGTAGGGCGGGACTGCGGAAAGCCCCTGCTTGGTCAAGGTGAACGTCGCGCCCCAGATGAACGTGACAAAGATGAGCAAGGCGCGGGCGCTCCATGCGCCCGTGACGCGAGCGCGCTCCATGCGGCCACCCTTTCTACGTGAACGCCCCGTCCGTTCGTGCAAGGCCGGGCCGCTCGGCGAACATCTAGAGATCAGATCTCTCGTTGCATATCTGAAATGTCGCGAGCGACAAGAGGGTCTGGTCTCCTCCGTCACTCGCCACCCGTGCGTCGCAACTCAGGGCTGCCTTCGCCCTTCGCTGTCCCGATGCCTGGAGACCAGCTCCAGGATGCGTTGGGCCGTCTCCTCAATCGCGCGGTCCGTCACGTCGATCAGCGGACAGCCGAGATCGCGCACAATGGACTCGGCGTAGAGCAATTCCTCCTCAATGCGCTTCCGGTCGGCGTACTGCGCGAGCACCGGCAAGCCCATGTGCTTCAGGCGCTGACTGCGAATGCGCATCATCTGCTCCGCGCCCATCGTCAGGCCCACAATGCGCGATCGCGGCACCTGGTACAGCTCCGCGGGCGGCTTGACTTCCGGAACGAGAGGAAGATTCGCCACGCGAAGCCCCTTGTGGGCAAGAAAAATGCTGACGGGCGTCTTGGAGGTGCGCGACACGCCGATGAGCACCACGTCGGCCTGGAGCAGGGCCCGCGGATCGCGCCCGTCATCCGCTTTGACGGCAAATTCGATCGCGTCGACGCGCCGGAAGTAGTCTTCGTTGAGGACATGCAGCAGTCCCGGTTTTTGCTTCGGGTGATCGTGGAACGTGTCGATGAACGCCTGCATCATGGGGCCCATGATGTCGACCACGCGCACGCCGAGCCGAATGCTCTCCATCTTCATCATCTCGCGAAGCTCCGGTTGGACGAGGGTGTACGCGATGAACCCGCCGGTTTGCTTCGCCGTCTCCACGATTTCGCGGATCTCGTCTTCCGTCCGCACCTGTGCGTACCGCACAATTTTCACGCGCCGCATATCGAACTGATGGATGACCGCGTGCACCACGGCCTCGGCGGTGTCTCCGAGTGAATCGGAGCAGATGTAAATCGTGCGCGTATCCTGAACATTTGCGTCGCTCATGACCAGCTGGTCCCCCATTCTGCCACCAGGCGCGCCAGCGTCGTTTTGGTAATCCGACCGACCACAATCGGCGGCTGGCCGTCTCCGCTCGAGGGCTCCACGACGGGCAGGCTGTCGACCTTGTACTCGATCATCCGCTTCGCCGCGTCGACCACTCGATCCTCTGGCGTCACCGTTTCGATGTGCGGATATCGCGTCATGATCATGCCCACGGGGAGCGAGGTGGCGCTGGCATTCCCCAAGGTGAATTTGAGCAGGTCTTTGCGCGAGACGACGCCCTGCAAGCGCCCCTCCTCGTCCGCGACGATCAGTCCCCCCACGTCTTCCAAGAACATCGTGATCACGGCGTCGTGCACCGTGGTCGTCTCCCGAACGATGACCGGCAGAGACTGGACCTCGCGCACGCGCAGATCGCGCCACGGCACGGGCGCCGGCGATTCCGCCGGTTCCGCGAGAAAATAACCCACCCGGGGCTTCGCGTCGAGTTGGCCCAGCATCACCAGCAGAGACAAATCCGAGCGAATCGTCGGACGGCTGACGCCCAACAGTTCCGCAATTTGATCTCCCGTGATGGGCTGATGCGCCCGCACAAGGCGAAGAATTTCCTTCTGACGAGGTGTGAGTTCGATGGGCCTCTCCCCCAGCAACAGGCGGCCAGGCGGCGATTCGGCCGCCTGGCCGCGAACGTGATCGCGAGCGTCTCTATTGTACATCAACATCCGCATCTCATCTGGTCTCCATTTGCCCCCTGGGTGGTGCGCCATCAACCGGTCATGCGCTTGCGCACGGCCGCCTGCGCCGCCGCGATGCGGGCGACGGGAATTCGGAAGGGCGAACAGCTGACATAGTCGAGCCCAATCTCCTCGCAGAACGCGATGGAGGCCGGATCGCCGCCGTGTTCGCCGCACACGCCGGTCTTGAGATCGGGCCGGCGCCTGCGCCCTGCTTCGACAGCCCACTGGATGAGCTTGCCGACTCCCTCCGTGTCGAGCGTCTCAAACGGATTGTGCGGCAGGATCTCGCGGTCCAAGTAGACGCTGAGGAACTTGCCTTCCGCGTCGTCCCGGCTGAACGCGAAGGTCATCTGCGTCAAGTCGTTGGTACCAAACGAGAAGAACTGCGCGTCTTCCGCAATCTGATCGGCCGTGAGCGCCGCACGCGGGACCTCGATCATCGTCCCGATCCGGTACTCCATCTCGACACCCTCGCGCTCCATCGTCCGCTTTGCGATCTCTTCCATGCGCTCGCGCAGCACGCGAAGCTCCTTGGGCGATCCGATGAGCGGCAGCATGACTTCAAGCTCCACGCGGATACCGCGCCGCTTGGCCTGCGCGGCCGCCGTCATGATGGCTTCCATCTGCATGTCGTAAATCTCCGGATAGACGATACCCAAGCGCGAACCTCGAAGCCCCATCATGGGATTCGCCTCGCGCAAGTAGCGGGCTTGCCGGAGCAGTTGTTCCGTCTGCGCGATCTCGTCCTCGGGCGCCCCCTTCGCGCGCAGCGCTTCCAGCCTCTCCTCCAGTTCGTCTTCCCGAGGCAAAAACTCGTGGAGCGGAGGATCGAGCAATCGGATGGTCACCGGCAGGCCGTCCATCGCTTCGAAAATGGCCGTGAAATCCGAAACCTGCAGCGGCAGAAGCTTCGCCAGCGCCTCCTGGCGCTCGGACGACGTCGTGGCGAGAATCATGCGCTGCACGAGAGGGACGCGATCGGGCGAGAGGAACATGTGCTCCGTGCGGCAAAGGCCGATGCCTTCCGCGCCAAACTCCCGGGCCCGCTTGGCGTCTTCCGGCGTGTCCGCATTGGCCCGCACCTTGAGGCGGCGTACCTCGTCTGCGATGGCGAGCAGCTCCTGCAGCTCCTCGGCCATCTTGGCCTCCTCCATCTGCGCCTCCCCGACGTACACCGTGCCCGTGCCACCATCCACCGAGATGACGTCGCCTTCCTTCAGCACCGTGCCATTGGACTCCACCGAGCGCGTCTCGAAATCGATGTGCACGCCGTCGCAGCCACACACCGCCGGCTTGCCAATGCCGCGGGCCACCACGGCCGCGTGGCTCGTCATGCCGCCGTGCGTGGTCACGACACCCTCTGCGGCCAGCACGCCGTGGATGTCCTCGGGCGTCGTCTCTGGGCGCACCAGCACCACCTTTTCGCCGCGCTGCGCCCATTCGACCGCCGTGTCCGCGTCGAGGACGATCCGCCCGACACTTGCGCCCGGCGACGCCGGAAGGCCCTTCGCAAACACCGGAAGCTGTTCGGTCCCCTGCAGCCGCCTGTGCAAAAGCTGGCGCAGGTGTTGCGCGTCGACGCGCAGGAGCGCCTCCTCCGGCTGGATTAAGCCTTCGTGCAACATGTCGATGGCGATGCGGACCGCCGCCTGAGCCGTGCGCTTGCCGCTCCGCGTCTGAAGCACGTACAGTTTGCCGCGCTCGACCGTGAATTCGACGTCCTGCATATCGCGGAAACGCGTTTCCAGCTGTTTGGCGAGCGCCACGAGAGACTCGTACACGGACGGCATCGTGTGCGCGAGATCCGCGATCGGCTGCGGCGTCCGAATCCCGGCCACGACGTCCTCTCCCTGGGCGTTGGCGAGGAACTCGCCGAACAACACCGGTTCACCCGTCGACGGGTGGCGCGTGAAGATGACGCCCGTGCCGCTGTCATCGCCCATGTTGCCAAAGACCATCGCCTGCACGTTCACGGCCGTCCCGAGCGTCTCGGGTATGCCGTGCGCCTTGCGGTACACGATGGCCCGCGGGCTCCTCCAGGAGCGGAAGACCGCCTCGATGGCCAGTTCGAGCTGCACATTCACGTCCTGCGGGAACGGCTGCCCGACGTGTTCCGCGAACAACTTCAAATAGGTCGCCACGAGTTCCTTCCAAGCATCGACAGGAAGGTCGCGATCGCGCTCGACGCCGTGTTTCGCCTTGGCGGCGCGCAACGCGTGTTCGAACGGCTCGAGCGACACGTTGAACACGACATTCGCAAACATCTGAATGAGACGGCGATAAGAGTCATAGGCAAACGCAGGGTCCTGCGACTGATTCGCGAGCGCCCTGACGGTCAAGTCGTTCAGACCAAGGTTCAAAATCGTATCCATCATGCCCGGCATCGATACGGGTGCGCCCGACCGCACGGACACGAGGAGCGGCTGAAACGCGTCGCCAAAGCGCTTTCCAGAGGTCCGTTCCAGACGCAAAACGGCCAGTCCGACCTCGTCGAGAAGTCCATCGGGGAACGCGCCGCCCCGCGCCCAGTACTCATTACACGCCTCGGTCGTGATGGTGAATCCGGGAGGCACCGGAAATCCCCACTGCACCATCTGCGCCAGATTGGCGCCTTTGCCACCCAACAGGGTCCGATTTTTCGGATCCGCTTGATCAAAGGCATACACCCAGCGGGCCGCGGTGACCTGGTTTTGCGAGACATCCTGCACCTGCGCCATGCTTGATCCCCCTTGTCGCGACATTCCTGCCATTCGTTGCGCGAAGCGTCGGCTTCCTTCGTGCCACGCCAGCTGCGATCCCGACTTGTGCCGTCGTAGCCAGCGTGCTCTCCGTATATAGTTCATATCACAGAACGAATTATGACGCAACAATTTCGTGTATCAGTTGACGAATCCGATATTATGATGTCATAATTCCGTTAAGGGTGAGTCTGCGGCGGCCCAACGTGTCGTCGCAAAGTCTCAGGACGCGACGGAGACCGCGCTGGGGATGCTCATCACAGGCAACTGAGTGACTGAGGAGGGATGGCCGATGGATCGGGAGCTTGCTCTCGAACTCGTTCGCGTCACGGAGGCGGCCGCGCTCGCTGCGAGCAGGTGGGTCGGCCGAGGAGACGCGGATGGCGCTGATGGTGCAGCCACCGAGGCCATGCGCAATATGTTTCGCACCGTCGAGATTCGCGGTGTCGTCGTGATCGGCGAAGGCGAGATGGACGAGGCGCCCATGCTCGCCCAGGGGGAAGAGGTTGGCACAGGACGCGGGCCGCGCGTCGATGTGGCCGTGGATCCTATCGAAGGTACGTCGATGGTCGCCAAGATGCTGCCGAACGCCCTTTCGGTCGCGGCCATTGCCCCACGAGGACATTTGTTGAAAGCCCCGGACATGTACATGGAAAAGCTCGCGTGCGGCCCTCGACTGCGCGGCATCCTGTCCCTCGACGATCCGCTCGAGACAACGTTGCGCAAGGCGGCAGAAGCGCTCGGCAAGCCTCTCTCAGAACTGTCGGTGGCCATGCTGGAGCGGGATCGCCACAAAGCCCACCTTGAGGTGGCCAGGCGCCTCGGGGTGAGGTTGAAGCTGCTGAACGCGGGCGACGTGCTCGGATGTATTGCGACGGCCCTGCCCCGCGGCGGCACGGATCTGTACATCGGCTCCGGCGGCGCTCCGGAGGGTGTCCTCGCTGCGGTCGCCCTGCGCTGCCTTGGCGGCGACTTCCAAGGGCGCTTGATGCCGCAGACTCCCGAGCAGCGCGAGCGCTGCCAACAACTCGGCCTCGACGTTGCCAAGACCCTCACGCTGTCCGATCTCGCCGGCGACGATGACGCCATCTTCGCGGCGACCGGCATCACGGACGGCGATTGGCTCGAGGGCGTGCGCCGAGAGGGCGATTACTTGCACACGCACTCCGTCGTGATGCGAGTTCGCACCGGCACGGTCCGCCACGTCAATGCGATTCATTATCGGCCGCTCGAGATGCGGCTTGCGCAGACGGTGTGACGTGCATCTCGCGCGTACGGCGACGGCCTGTGGTCGTGGTTGACGCTTCATCCTCTCCACACGTTCCCAACTCGAAAGGCCGCCAAGGGCGGCCTTCTTTTTTAGCTCCCGTTTTCTGCGTGTCGCTTGGTTTCGGCATCAGCCAGAGCCTGGAGCCACGCCTTCGCGTCTTTTGGCCGATCCGGCAAGTTTTCCAACACTTCCGCCGCTCGAGCGAGGCGGCGGTATCCCCCTTCGGCCACCGCCGGCTCAAAGCCGATCGACCTAAGGGTCTCGCTGACCTCGCTCAACTCGTGGGCCCGACGTTTCGCATGCTCGCGATTTCGCTCGATGAGATACATCGCCAATTCGCGAAGGCGGTGTGCGGGAAAGGAAGCGTCCAGCGAATCCAGGACGCGCTCCGTGAGCCCCATCGTTTCTGCGGCGGACAGGGCCTCGAGAAACAAGGCCTCGAGGCCCTTCAACACGGCCGAACGGCACATCTTCAAGAGCGCCGCCCCACCGACTTCGCCTTGCAACACTTCTACCTGACAGCCGTACGGCCTGAGCAGGGCCGCGAGGGCCGAAGCCCCATCTCCGTCCACGACGAGCGGCACGCGGTGCCCAAGCGGCTTGACGGCGGACATCACGGCCACCGCCGCATAGCGGACGGAGGGACGAACGCCCTTGACGATGTCCCCCACCGCGCGCTTGACCGACGGCGAACATGAGTTGAAGTCTGCGTACAGCGCGTTCTCGCGCAGGTGCGGTGCAGCCTCCTGTGCCACCGGAACGGCGGCCTGCGCCGTCACCAGCGAAAAAATCACGTCACAGGCCGCCGCGACATCGGCGAGGCTTTCGGCGGGCACAACGCCCAGGCGCTCGGCGCGGGACTTCCATGCCTCAACCGGCGCCGCGTCGTACGCCATCATGTCGCCTGCCCCAGCTTGACGGAGCCCCGCCGCGATCGCGCTCGCTGCCTCACCGAACCCTACGAATCCGATGTTCATCTTGCTCCCTCCCGGAGGCCCAGTGACCTCGTCAGACCCACGTCACGCCCAGGTCTTTCAACTGGTCCCGCAGACCGTAGATGTCGAGCCCGAGCTCGCCGGCGGCCAAGCGAGACCGAGTCGCCGCTTCCCTTTCCACCCGAGCTTTCGCGCGTTGGACCACCTCTTCCGCGCGCGCCTTGGGGACACAGACCACCCCGTCCGCATCCGCCACCACGATGTCGCCAGGTTCCACGAGGGTGCCCGCGCAGACCACCGGAACATTGACGGATCCAGGCGTGGCTTTGACTGTGCCCTGGGCCGAGATGGCCCGCGACCACACGGGAAAGCCCATCGATTCAAGCTCTTCGACGTCGCGCACACCCGCTTCAATCACGAGTCCAGCGACCCCGTGCGCCTTGAGCGAAGTGGCGAGCAGTTCGCCAAACATCCCGTCCGTGCTGGGCGACGTGGTGGTGACCACGAGCAAATCGCCAGGCTGACAAACCTCCACGCTTGCATGAATCATCAGATTGTCGCCGGGGTGACACAGCACGGTTACGGCCGTTCCGAACGCGCGCGCACCACGGTACACGGGCCGCATGTAGGGCAGCATCAACCCAGTCCGTCCCATCGCCTCGTGCAAGGTCGCGACGGAGTAAGCGCCGACCTGCTCGACGAGTGCACGATCCGGCCGCTCGATGTTCGTTACAATGACGGGCTTCATACAAACGCACCCCCGACGGACGGGAAGACGCGCTGATACGCCTCGGCATAGACGATCTTTTGTCCCGAATTGCGACCGGCCTGCACCCCTCTGCGCTTGGCGACGTCCGTGTAGTACGCCCACAAATGCTCCTGGGCCTGCATGCATTCCATCGCCTTTCGCTTCTGCTCAAAAACCGGCGTGATATCGAGCAGCAGGTCGATGCGAAACTGGCATTGTTCTGGCTGATGAGGTTCGAAGGAATAGAGCTGCGGCGCGCCGATCGGCGGATCCTCAGATGGATAGCCGTGCGCCTGAGCGAGGATGCGCGTTTCGCGCACGAGCTCCGCGGTGCGTGGATGGTCCGCATTGTAGGGATCCAAGAAGGTGTGCGTCAGAAGAATGTCGGGTTGATGCTGGCGAAATTCCTGCACGAGGGTATCTCGCAGCGCCGGAGTGACCTCAATCGGATAGTCGCCAACATCCAAAAAGCGAATCTCCGCGCCCAAAATCTCCGCGGCGCGCTCAGCTTCTTCGCGGCGCGTGCGCTTGATCTCGTCCAACGACTTTCCGGCTTTCCACAGGCTCGCCGATTCACCCCGCTCACCGAACGTCAGACAGAGCACGCGAACCTTCCATCCGCGGCCGCTGTACAGCGCGATGGCACCTCCAGCGCGCCACACGAAGTCGGCGGCGTGCGCGCTGATGACCATCAGGCAACCCTTGTCTGCCATGTGAAACACACTCCTTCGCGTTTGTTCGTCTGGACTTGGGATTACGCGTTGACGCCGATGAGCCGGCGCGGGTTGTCCACCCACATCGTCCGAAGGGCATCAGGAGAAAACCCCGCATCCAAGAGGCGCTGCGAGAAGTCGAGGATTCCCTCCACCACGCCAGGGTTCGATTTCTGGCCGAGATCGGTCGAAAGCAGCGTGTGTTCCGGTCCAACGGCACGAATGGCCTCGTACAGCGTGTCCCAATCGCACTTGTTGGTGTAAAAGGTCGTGTAGCAGTGTTCGATGGTGGCGCCGAGCCGGGCAAGTTGGACCTGATCGTCGATGGAGAGCGCTTCGGACGGAAAGAGCGCGTGCGTGACGACGATTTTGGTGAGACCGAGGGCTTTGGCGTGTTCCACCACGGCGAAAATTTCGTCGCGAGCGAGATGCCCGGTCGCAAGCACCATGTCATAGCGGCGAATGCGCTCGAGGCACTGCGTGAGATCCTCGCGCAGTCCACCCCTGTGGTCGAACACCGAGATGGGTTCGAAGCCGATGCCTTCTTCACGAATTTCGGCTTGGATGCGGGCCCAAAAGGGCAGATGGGATTGGCCTCGGGCCGCCTGGTGCTCAGGGCTTTCGTTGGCCGCATCGACCGTCGGCAGCCAGACGATGCGCGCGCCGGCGCGTCCGGCGAGATCGACGGCTACCGGGTTGAGCCCGCCCACGGCGTGATTGAGCACCAGAGCGCCCACCACGTCGACACCTTCCACCACGGACGACACGACCTTCGCCCGCTCAACGGTCGGGAAGTAGTGAGATTTCAGGGTGAAGCCCGACCACCCCAGATCGTGGAACTTGCGTGCGAGGGATACGTCGTCAATGCTGCGCTCCACGAGGTCTGGCCACACATGCACGTGCAAGTCATACAGGCCCTGCAAGACCGAAACGAGCTGTTGCGTTTGCGCCACGCCGTTCCCACCTTTCCAGCACATTCGCATCTCATATTGTCCGACAATCAAGGCGACATTTTAGCGCATACATCGCACCCACAGCCGTGCAGAAAGGGTGGGTGCCAAAGGCCGCGCGATACCTAAAACCCCTGGCGCATCTCGCGCAGGGTGTCACAAACGCGGCTCAAGTGAATGCGCATGGTCTGTTCGGCGACGTCGGGATTGCGAGCCCGAATGGCCCGCACGATGGCTTCATGCTCTTCCATCGATGCGCGAGACCGGTTCGGGGCCAAAATGGTGCGATACTGATAGCGCACGCTCTGGGAGTTCAGGGTATCCAGAAGCCTCCGCGCCGTGTGATGTCTCGATATTTCCGCAATGCAGCGATGAAGCTTGGCGTTTCCATCCGAGTACGACAAGAGGTCTTGCCCCTCGTAATGTCGACGCATCCAAGCCAGGATGTCCTCCAATTTTGCGACATCCTCATCTGTGGCACGAAGGGCGGCGTACCGCGCAATCAGGCATTCGAGCGCCATGCGGACTTCCAAGATTTCGACAGCCTCGTCGTGCGACACGTGGCGGACGCGCGCGCCGCGGTAGCGCTCCCGTTCCACGAGCCCGTCCTGCTCAAGGCGCGCGAGCACCGTGCGAATGGTCGCACGGCTGGCCCCCAGCCACCTTGCCAGGTCCATTTCGACGAGCCGCTGCGACGGCATCAGTGTCCCGTCAATGATGGCGTTGCGCAGACGCCGATAACACTCTTCCTCCGTGTAACCCTGGCTCGAGACTTCCACGACGCCACCGCCTCCGGTCGACTGATCATCTGGCTCAGTTATACCACAGGCGTGCCGTAGTGGTGAAAGCTTTCCACCGTCTTGTTGCCCCAGGCTTGACCGCGCGCCCGCTCCGCCTCCGTCCACGTGATGGGCTCCCAGTCAGGGGCAAGAACGAGATAGCCGCCCGAGCACACTTCAATCCGGTTCCCGCCCGGCTCATAGACGTAGACGAAGTAGGTCTGGTTGATGGCGTGCTTGCTCGGCGCAAACTCGATGTACACGCCGTGATCGACAAACAGGTCGGCCGCCCGCCAGATGCTTTCGTTCGTATCGACGCGAAACGCAATGTGATGCAATCGACCGCGCGCGCCGGTGGCATCGAGCGTGTACACGACATCGTACGACTTATTCATGGCGCGATACCAGACCCCTGGCCTGATGCCGTTGTCGAGGCGGATTTGCTCCGTGAGCTTCAGCCCGAGTACGGCTTCCACAAAGTCCCCGTCTCGCTCGGCGTTCGAAGACAGAAAGTTGATGTGATCGAGCGTTTTCACGCCGACGCCCCGACCGGTGAACTTCTGCGGTTGGTTCTTGTGAAACGGGCGCAAGTGATCCGGCGGCATATAGCGGGTGGTCTCATAGTAGAGCTCATAAAGATGTCCGTCCGGGCCTTGAAATTGGTACGCCGGCCCGTGGCCCACGCTTTGCGCCACCCACCTGCCTGGCACACCCGCCTCCTCGAGCGCACGGATACGCCGTTCGAGGGCGGCCTCGCTGGTCGTTCGCAGCGCCGTCTGGCCCACTCCCGCTCGATCCGCGTCGGTCAGGATGAGCGAGTACATCTCGTAATCGCCCATGCACCTCAGATACACGGAGTTGCTCTCTCGCTCCACCTCTTCCATTCCCAGAATGTCTCGGAAGAAGGCACAGCTCTCCTCGATCTTCGGCGTCAGAAGCTCCACATGCCCGAGGTGCGCGATGTCGTAACAGGGCTCACTCGCCATGCTGCTACTCCCTCCTCTTCGCCTGAGTTCCCTTGGTCTAGCCGAGGCCACGAGCATGTTGTCACCTAGATTGTCTGACAATCAAGGCGCCAATTCCATGATGCCTTACGCCCTCACTTTTGTCAACGTTTTCAGCGCCCTTTGCGCACAAGGGGAAGCAGGGCCGTCAGGCCCTGCGTCACGCGCCGCCCGAGCGCAGGTCGACCAGCGCCCCCAAGTCCGCGCCTTCCTTGGGTGGCCAGGCGCAAAGGTCAAAGGGGTAGTCCGATCCGGGAAGGACGCGTTCATCCCCTGCGACGTCTCGCAGCAAGCGCAGGGCCGCGTCGGACCACAGCACGTTGTCGTAAAACATGCGCCGGAGGTATGCGGTCGGCCGATCCTGCAACTTCGCCCTGACCTGTGGCCACACCTCGTATCCCTTTTCGATCCGGCCCAACTGGTACGGCAAAAACCCGCCTCCGTGCGCCAAGAGCACCCGCGCCCTGGGATACCGATCCAACAGCCCGGACAACACGAGGTGTGTCGCCGCGAGCGTCGTCTCCCACGGTACGCCGATCAGGTTCGGCAGCATGAGCCGGGCCGCCCGCGGATCCGCGTGGAGCAAGGGGTGCAAGAAAAGCACGGCCCGTCTCGCATCAAGAACCTCCCAAACGGGCCAGAACGCTTCGTCGCCGATGAGCGCCTCCCCCACGCCGGGACCGACAATGGCGCCCACAAATCCCTGGTCCAGCCGCCGCTCGAGTTCCTTGGCGGCGGCTTGCGGATCCGCGAGCGGCAGTGTGGCGAGCGGGCGGAACATCTGTCCATGAGGCACAAGTACTTGATGCAGCGCGTCGTTGTAGACCTCGGCCACGAGCCTGCCGATCTCGGCCGGGAGATGGTACACGAAGAGCTGAGGCACAGGTGAGACCAGGGCCAAGCGGATGCCCGCCTCCCGGTTGGCAGCGGCGAACGCGTCGAAGTCGACGAACGCGCGCTTCAGCTCAAACGACCACCTTCCCTCGACCGTCAAAAACGGCTCTTTGGTCGGATCGCGGCGCTCCAGCGCGATATGCACGCGGGACTCGCGTTGGAGAACGTCGAGCACCTCGCTCGGCAAAAAATGCGTATGCACGTCGACGGCTCCGCCCGAACCGGTCATCGTGGGTCACCCTGCCCGCTATCCTGGTCCGCCTTGGATACGCCGCCAACGCCCCAGTGGCTCTTCGGCACCTCGTAAAGGATGACGCGCACCGTCTCCCGCTTCGCGCCGAGGGTGTCCACCACTGCGTCCGTCACTTTTTCGATGAGCGCGCGCTTTTGTTCGGGCGAGCGCCCTTCCACCATGGTCACCTGGACAAGCGGCACGTGTCGTCCTCCTCACTCCGTTACATTCAGTTCCAATGAACCCATGCCCGCAAACGCGATTTGGACGCGATCGCCCGGGTGGACATGAATCGCTTCCGTGATGCCGCCGGTCAACACCACCATGCCGGGCTCGATGGCGGCGCCATAGCGGGTCAGCATCCGCACCTGCTCGAGCACAGACTTCACGGGATGGCCAAGCACTGCGGCCCCGGCCCCGGTCTGCACGACGTTCCCGTTGAGCCGCATCACGACGCCCACTTCGTCCAGGCGAAACGCGTACGGCGAGAACGCCTGGTCCCCGAGATAAAAGCGGGCGCTCGACGCGTTGTCGGCGATCACGTCGATGAGCGTAAACGAGAAGTTTTCGTATCGGCTGTCGATCACTTCGAGCGCCGGCACGACGCACTCGGTGGCGAGCCACACGTCGCGCACCGTGACGTCGGGCCCGGCCAGGCGGCTGCGGAAGACAAAGGCGATCTCAGGCTCCACGCGGGGATGGATGAGCCCGCGCACGGAAAGCACGGGGTGCTCCAGCTCCATGGTGGAGAGCAGGTGACCGAAGATGGGCTCGTCGACCCCGACGGATTGCTGCTTCGCCTTGCTCGTGAGGCCCATTTTCCAGCCGACCAGGCGCGCGCCCTCGTCCATGTATTTCTGCATGGTGAGACGCTGAATCTCGTACGCGTCGTCGACCGTCAGCCCCTCATAGCGAAGCGTCAGTTTGGGCAACTCCGCAGCCGCCGTCTGATGGCGGTACAGCTCATCCGCGATGACCTGAAGTCGGTGCGACACGATCCTTCCCCTCCCTGCCGTGCGCGATCTCGTACGCGACGTCCACGATCATATCTTCCTGGCCACCCACGACGCGCCGCTTGCCGAGCTCGACGAGAATGTCGCGCACGTCCACGTCGAACTGCTTGGCGGCGCGCTCCGCGTGCAGCAGGAAGCTGGAGTACACGCCGGCATAACCCAGGGTGAGCGCCGTCCGATCCGTCAGAACCGGGCGAGCCATGCGAGGCCGCACCACCTCTTCAGCGGCGTCCATGGCGGCGTAAAGGTCCACGCCCGTCGCAATGCCATACTTCTCGCAAGCCGCCACGAACACCTCGAGCGGCGTGTTGCCCGCGCCCGCGCCGAGGCCAGCGAGGCTCGCGTCGATGCGATACGCGCCTTCTTCGACGGCCGCGATCGAGTTGGCCACCGAGACGCCCAGGTTGTTGTGCGCGTGAAAGCCCACCTGCACTTCGTCTGGCAAGGCTTGGCGAAGCGCCGATACCTTGCGGCGCACTTCGTCCATGAGCATGGCACCCGCGGAGTCGACGATGTAGACGCAGTGGGCGCCATACGAGGCCATCTTCTTCGCCTCCTCCACGAGCCGCTCGGTTTCCGTCATGTGGCTCATCATGAGGAAGCCCACCACGTCGAGCCCCATCTTGCGCGCCTCTTCCATGTGTTCCGCGGAGATGTCGGCCTCCGTTGAATGCGTGGCCACACGGACGCCGCGAATGCCGAGTTCAACCGCGCGCTTCAAGTCCTCGAGCGTGCCGATGCCTGGCAAGAGGAGCGCGACGACGTCGGATCGTTGGACCGTTTGGCACACCGTGCCGACGTACACCTCCTCGGACTCTTTGGAAAAGCCGTATTGAATCGAGCTGCCACCGAGTCCGTCTCCGTGCGATGCTTCAATTTTCGCGACGCCCGTCCGATCCAGCGCCGCCGCGATGGCGCGCGCATCCTCGGCGCTGAACTGATGCCGCACCGCGTGCATGCCGTCCCGCAGCGTGACATCCGTGATTTCAATCTGATACCGATACGACATCTCGCCTCACCTCGCTTCGTCCGCGGACGCCACCTGAATCTTGTGGCGCGCGTATTCTTCGCCGAACTTGACGGCGGCGGCCGTCATGATGTCGAGGTTGCCCGCGTACACCGGCAGGTAGTCGCCGAGGCCCTCTACCTCGATGGAAATGCTGACGAGATCGCCCTGGAATAACGGCTCGCGGTTCAGCCGATAACCCGGAACGAACGTCTGCACGTGGCGGACCATCTGCTCAATCGACTCGCGCACTTTCGCATGAATTTCCGGACTCGACGCCTCCATCAAGCAATAGATGGTGTCGCGCATGAGGATGGGAGGTTCCGCGGGATTCAGGATGATGATGGCCTTGCCGCGCTTTGCTCCGCCGATGGTCTCCAGCGCCCTTGCCGTGGTTTGGGTAAACTCGTCGATGTTGGCCCGCGTCCCTGGGCCCGCGCTCTTGCTGGCGATGGTGGCGACAATTTCGGCATACCGCACGCCGACGACGCGGCTGACCGCATACACCATGGGCACGGTCGCCTGTCCGCCGCACGTGACCATGTTGACGTTCGGCGAATCGAGGTGCTCCTCCAAATTGACGGCTGCAATGACATACGGCCCGCGCGCGGCAGGCGTCAGATCAACCGCCTGAATGCCCGCCTCGCGCAAAAGCTTTGCGTGGCGCACGTGCGCCTTGGCGCTGGTGGCGTCAAAGACGATGTCGGGGCGAACGCCCTGATCGAGGACGTGCTTCAAGCCCTCTGCCGACGTCTCCAGTCCCATCTCCCGCGCACGGCGCAGTCCGTCCGACTCCGGGTCAATGCCGATCATCCAGCGCGGTTCGAGCCACGCGCTCCGGCGCAGCTTCATCAACAGGTCGGTGCCGATATTTCCTGATCCGACGATCGCGGCACTTAGCTTGGTCAAGCCGACCCCTCCTTTTTGGCCCACACGAATTCCACGGTACCGAGCGGCCCAAACGACAGGTGGACGTGATCGCCCGGCTGAATGGGTTGAGCTGCGCTGACGGCGCCTGACAACACGACGTGACCGGCGCGAAGCGGGGTGCCAAGCTCTGTGAGCGTGTTGGCAAGCCACGCGACGGCCTTCGCGGGATGGCCCATCACGGCCGCACCCGCCCCGGTCTGCACGACTTCGCCGTTGACCTTGAGCACGCCCCCCACGGTCTCGAGGTCCACGCCGGACAAGGCCGTCGGCAGGCTGCCGAGCACGAAGCATCCAGCCGAAGCGTTATCCGCGACGGTATCCACCAGGCGGATCCGCCAATCCGCGATGCGGCTGTCAATGATCTCAATGGCTGGTACGACAGCGCGCGTCGCCGCAAAGACGCGATGCATGTCGACGCCAGGGCCGACGAGGTCCTCCGCCAAGATGAACGCGATCTCCGGCTCGACCTTGGGCTGTAGCAGGGGGAAATCGACGCTCGCCCCGCTGTCAAACCACATGGAGCGAAACAGATGTCCAAAGTCGGGCTGGTCCACGCCGAGCTGGAGCTGCATGGGTTTGCTTGTGAGTCCGATTTTATGCCCGACGACGAGATCGCCCGCGGCCACGCGCCGCTCCACGTTCGCGAGTTGGATGCGGTAGGCATCCTCCACGGTGAGGTTCGCGTGCTCGTCCGTCAGGGGCGGAATCGGGGAGCGCGTCTGCTCCGCGCGCCACAAGGCATCCGCCAGAGATTGCAACCGTGGGTCCATGTCATCCACTCCGATCACAGCTTGATACAGACGTTTTTGAGCTCAGTGAAGAATTCAAAGCTGTGCACGCCGCCTTCGCGCCCGATGCCGCTTTGCTTCATGCCGCCGAAGGGCGTGCGCAGATCGCGAAGAAACCACGTGTTCACCCAGATGACGCCCGCTTCGAGCTCACCGGCGATGCGGTGGGCGCGCTTGAGATTCGACGTCCACAGGGTCGCCGAAAGCCCGTAGTGCGTGTTGTTGGCTAGGCGCACCACTTCCTCCTCGGTGTCAAACGGCTGCACCGTGACGACGGGGCCGAACACCTCCTGCTGCGTGATTTCGCAGGTCTCGTCGACGTCGACAATCACGGTCGGCTCGTAGAATGCGCCCGCCTTCAGGTGCTCGGGCCGTCTGCCGCCCACCAAGACGCGGCCGCCCTCTTCCACCGCCCGTCGAACAAACCCGTCGACGCGCGCGAGGTGTTCCTCGGAGATGAGGCTGCCCACGTCCGTCGCGGCATCCAGTGGATCGCCCACCTTCAGCTGACGGGCGCGATCGACAAGGGCCGCGACGAACTTGTCGTACAGGGGCCGCTCGACGTAGATGCGCGATCCGCAGAGGCACACCTCGCCTTGGTTGACGAAGCTCGAGCGGACCGTCGTGGCGATCGCGTCCTCAAAGTCACAGTCCGCGAAGACGATGTTCGGGTTCTTGCCCCCGAGTTCGAACGAGAGCCGCTTCAACGTGTTCGCGGCCGAGCGCATGACCGCCTTGCCGGTGGTCGTCTCGCCCGTGAGCGAGATCAGGTCGACATCCTCATGCTCGGTCAGGAATTGGCCGGCCGCGTCCGGGCCAAACCCGTGCACGACGTTCAACACGCCGTCTGGCAGCCCCGCCTGCTTGCAGATTTCAGCGAGCTTGGTCGCCGTCATGGGCGTGAGCTCGGCCGGCTTGATGACACATGTGTTGCCGGCCGCGAGGCAGGGGGCGACCTTCCAGGTCAACAGGAACAGCGGCAGATTCCACGGCGAAATGAGGCCCGCCACGCCGACCGGGCGCCGCAGCGCGTAGTTGAGCGCCACGCCCTCCATCTCGAAGGTCTCGGTCGACAGCCCTTTCACAAAATCCGCAAAGAAGCGAAAGTTATAGGCAGACCGCGGAATATCGAGGCTCTTGCTGAGTGTCAGAGGCTTGCCGGTATCCTGGGTCTCGAGCAGCGCAAGCTCTTCCAGATTTTCCTCAATGAGATTGGCGATGCGATGCAGAATGGCCGCGCGCTCCTGCGCCGTCGTGCGGCCCCACGTGCGAAATGCGCGTCTTGCCGCCCGTACCGCTCGGTCGATCTCGGCCCGCCCGCCCTCGGCCACGGTGCCGATGCGTTCCCCCGTCGCGGGATTGATGTTGTCAAACGTCCGCCCATCTTCGGACGGCACAAATTCACCGTCGATAAAATGAAGCACCTGTTTCATCGTCATCCCTCACCTCATCTGCTTGGTCGTTGTGTCCTCAGCCCGCGTCTCGATACCGAAGCGTCAGCACCGGATTCCCAGAACCGGACGATGGGCCGTAACCGTGCAGCTCGCCCTCAAACTGCTTGCGCAAGACGCCGAGCAGAACGGCCACATGCCGCCCGCCGGACTCGACGCCCGCGGCGCGCACGTAGGACGGCAGCATGCTGATGGCCGACTGTTTGTCGCCTTTGACGAGGTACTGGCAAAACTCGCGGTCCAGGGCCTGCTCGGTCAGGTTCGGCCACTTCTCCGGCCCACGGCCGAGATTGTGCGCGAGGGCTCCGCTCGCCAAGAACACGACGCGCTCCGGCGATTCCAAGAACACGTCCCCCAAGACCTCGCCCCACTGCATCGACTCCTCGAGCGACGCCGCCCAGCAGACGGACAACGCCACAACCGGCGTCGGCCGCTTGAGCAGGTACCGAAGCGGCACGACGGTGCCATAGTCCCAGACGTACGTCGGATCGTCCACGGCGACAACCTGGAGTCCGCTCCGCTTCCCCGCCTCCACCATCCGCCTGCCGAGCTCAGGGTGTCCCGGGTGATCGTACGGAACGTCGCTGATGAGATCCGGGCACTCCACGGCGGTCAAAATCCCCTGATGCCGCGGCGTCACGTCCACGTAGTGCATGAAACTGGACATCCAGTGGCACGAGATGATGACAACCACATCGGGGCGAATTTCGTCGATCACGTCCGCGCATTTCAACATCGCCTCGACCATCGGCTTCTGAAATTCCGGAACGCGGTCCCGATGGCAGATCCTCGGCGTGTGCGGCGTGATCATTGCCAGTTCCAGGCTCATCTCGCTCCCTCCCCAAACTTTCCAATTGAAGATGTGATAGAACGCTGCGGAATGTTGGTTCCGGCTGCTGCTCTCATCGTAACACCCTGAAAGCGCTCGCTATACGCTCTTGTTTCTCTATGCGGAACGTGATACACCATGACTAGAAGCGCTTTCACGCTGACGAACCTTCGGCGAGGAGGAATGGGCTATGCCGAGACAATCCGACGCGCGCACGCTTTCATCGCTCCGCCACGCGCTGCACGCGCTTCGCTGCTTTTCACAAGACGAGCCCGAACTCGGTATCACCGAGATTTCGCGCAGGCTCGGCCTTTCCAAGAGCACTGTTCACCGCATCATGGCGACGCTCGCGGAAGAGGGTTTTGTGCACCGGGACGAAGATTCACATCGGTATCGGCTCGGTCTGTCTGTCCTCAGCCTTGGCGGGATCATCATGTCCAACCTCGAAATTTGCCGAGAAGGTCAGCACCTTCTCGAGGAGTTTGTGCACCGCTTCGACGAAACGGTCCACCTCGCTGTGCTAGAAGATTTTTGCACAGTCTACGTCAGCAAGCTGGAATGTAAGCACCCCGTCCAGATCGCGACGCACGTCGGACGGCGGAATCCGCTTCACTGCACCAGTTCCGGCAAGGTCATTTTGGCGTATCAGGACGAAGCCATGATTGAGGAGGTCATTGCGCGCGGACTCCAATCGTTTACGCCCAGTACCATCACCGATCCTGACCGCCTGCGCGCCGCACTTGCCAAGATTCGAGACGCTGGCTACGCCACGAGCGTCGGCGAACTCCGCCCAGGCGTGAACAGCGTCGCAGCCCCAGTGCGCGACTACACCCGCAGAGTCATCGGGGCAGTCACCGCCGTCGGTCCCGCGGCGCGCTTCACGGACGAGAAGATGAAGTCGCTCGCGAAAACGCTCATCTCCATCAGCCGGGAAATCTCGAACCGCCTCGGCTACTATGAGCGGCCGAGATCGCGCGCTGTGCTTCAAATGTCCCATTCAATGGGCAGGCCGACGTAATTTTCGGCAATGGTGCCTCGTCCGTGCACCGATGACGTCACGTAATCCAGCTCGGCCAGCTGAATCTCGCGCTCGAACGGCGAGTGATTGGGAAAGCAGTGCAGCATCTGTGTCATGAAATACGAGAACCGTTCCGCCTTCCACACGCGCCGCAGGCAGATGGCGGAGTAGCGCTGCAGGAGATCGTCTGTTCCGTGGCGCTCGAAGCGCGCGATGGCCTCCGCGAGCACACACGCGTCGGACACCGCGAGGTTCAGCCCTTTCGCGCCCGTCGGCGGGACGATATGTGCGGCATCGCCAGCCAGATAGAGTCGGCCGTACTGCATGGGAGAACAGACGAAGCTGCGCATCTGGACAATGGATTTTTGCAGGATGGGACCTTCGATGGGCGCCCAGCCTTCTTCGGTCGCGAGGCGCAGCCGCAGTTCCTCCCAGATCCGGTCGTCCGACCAGTTGCGGATATCGTCGTCCGCGTCCACCTGCAGGTACATGCGCTGAATTTCCGGAGAACGCGTGCTGACGAGCGCAAAGCCGCGATCGCTGTTGCAATAGATGAGCTCCCGACTCGAGGGCGGCGCCTGCGTGAGAATACCCAGCCACCCCATGGGATAGGTCTTCACGTACTCGGTGCGAACGCTTTCAGGAATCGCCCGCCGACTGGGTCCATGAAACCCGTCACAACCCGCGATCACGTCACATTCAAGGACCTCGAGCGGCCCTTCCGGTTCGCGCCGAAACAGAATGCGCGGCCTGTCGCTGTCAACCCCCTCCAGAGACACGTCCTGGACCGAAAAAATCACCTCACCCCCCTGTTGCAAGCGGGCGGCGACGAGGTCCTTGATGACTTCGTGCTGCGCGTAGAGCGTGACGGACTTGCCTGTCAACTCCTTTAAGGGGATTCGCCGCCCGCGCCCGCGAAAGCGAATTTCAATGCCTTCGTGCTCTTCGCCGAGTTTCTCCATCCTCTGGTGAACACCGAGTTCTCGCATGAGATCGGCGGTCCCTTGTTCCAGCACGCCGGCGCGAATGGTCTGTTCGATGGCCTGCCGGGATCGCACCTCCAAAATCACCGACTCCACGCCGCGGCGAGCCAGTAAGAGTGACAAAAAGAGCCCCGCAGGACCCGCGCCGAGAATCCCGACCTGAGTTCGCACGTGTCTCCACCTCGCGTTCCATGAATTGGATGACATCAACAACTTCCAAATCAAGTCTATCGCGAGGCGCCGTAGGAGCGAATGCCGTTGTTCCGACATGCGGAAAACCAAGTGCCGTTCGCTCTCATTGTACGCTCCGGCGGGGCGGACCAGCTTTGATCCTGCGCATCATCACGCTTCGTATCGTTGACCTCCCGATGAAGAACCAGGCTCGGCCATGGGTCAGGCGTTCAGCGGGTGTGACCCCATCAAGACAAATCGCGGGAGCCCAGGAGGACTCCCGCAATTTGTCGCTGTGACCAAGATGGGTACCGCACCCACTGTGTTCGTCGATTCGCTTTACGCAAGGCCCCGCGACCACTTGTACAACTGAACGGCAGGGCGATACGCGCACATGAGGAGGCCGAGAATGGCGACAAAGTGAAAGAACGCTGAGATGGCGTTGAACGCGACGAAAACCAAGAGCGCGAAATACTGCTCCCCGATGATGAAGCCGCGAAACGGGATGAAGCTCCGCCATCGCTGCACTTGATAAAAGCGCGACGTGCTATCCGGCGATCCGGCGCCCGCCCCCGTGCCCTCGCGCGGCTTGAAACGAATTTGCCCGTAGTATTCCAGAAGATACAACGCAAACAGCGACGTCATCGCCCACGCCCAGACGTTCATCGCGTTCGGGTGCCAACGCGTGTAGCCGTACGCGAGACTGAAATACACCGCGAATTCTTTGATGCGATCCGCGACCTGGTCTAGCCAACCGCCGATCGCGGAAAATTGCTGGCGATAGCGAGCCATCTGGCCATCGGCACAATCGAAGACATACGAGATTTCCACCAGAACCAGGCCCGCGATCACATCTCCGCGAATGCCTGTGGAAAATCCTAAGCACCCGATCAGGCACAGAAATAACGAGAAGATGGTGATCTGATTCGGCGTGACCGGTGTGTTGCGAAGCAGGTACACGAGCCGAATCGATAGCGGGTAAAAAAGATAGTTGGTCCAAATATCAATTGGACGCTTTGCGCAGGCGTCGATCCGCTTGAGCTCAGACATCTCGTTCCGCCCCTTGCGCGGCGAGAAGTCGTGGCACCACGCTTTCGACGGCGTACGCATAGTCCTCTGGAAAGTCGATCTCGACGCACGGCAGCCCCGTCACATCGACCGCCGTCAAGCCCGACTTGTCCACCATATGATCAAGCGCATACTCAAAGAACTGCATCTCGTTGCCTTCCACAGCGAGATCCAGCACTTCTGCGCGGAACCGCTCGGCGAAAGACCCTGCGAACTTGGCCACGCCGATAAACTCGCCCTCACACGAGGCCGGATCCAGGTGTTTGCCAATGGCGACGATTTGCCCATCCCGCACTTCGACCTTGACTTCCTCATCCCGGCACTGCTTTTTGTCCACAGCCAGATACCCGCCGTCCTGGCCGGGCGCGAGTTTTTCGAGGATGCGCGCGTCGTAGACGACATCAGCGTTCATGTAAAAGAAGTCTCCCCGCCAGTCGCGCAGCGCATGACTGAGCGAGAACAGTGTATTCGTCGACTCGTATGCAGGATTCTCCACAAAATCGACATGAAACGACGGATAGTGCGCACGAACGTAGTCTTGGACCATCTGCTTTCGGTATCCGACGACCATCAGGACGTCCCGTACGCCGCACCTGTCGAGCGCTTCAAATTGCCAGTCGATCACGGCTTTAGGTCCCACCGGCAACAGGCATTTCGGCCTGTCGTCCGTCAGTGGGCGCATGCGCCGCGACACGCCGGCGGCCAGGATGATTGCGGTCGGTTTCATCTCGAAATTCCCCCATCACCCGCGACTGCGAGAACCTCATCCGTCCACGGTACAAGAATGGTCAGCCAAAAATAAGCCCGATATATGACTATACTGTGCCCAATCTCAAAAAAACATCAAAAAATAAAGCGGAATTTGCAGCGGACCGGCTCTCAAAGGCCCGCACTTCGACGGCGTATGACAAATTCTCGCTTGATGTTAGATTAGCTTACATAAAGCATTGACGTTCCTTCAGGAAGACCCCTATAATGAGCGCAGTTTAGCGCTCCACAGTGGGAGGAATCGAACTTGACGCCGCGCGAAGTTCTCGAGTTGATGAAGCAACACGACGTTCAGATGGTGGATTTTCGCATTGTCGACGTGCCTGGCCGCCAGCACCACGTCACGGTTCCCGCAGCCGAGATCGACGAAGAGGTGCTGGAGAAGGGCGTTGCGTTTGACGGTTCCAGTGTTCCCGGATTTCGCGGGATTGAAGAGAGCGATATGGTGATGCGGCCCGTGTTGGAGACCGCGTTTTTGGACCCCTTCACGGAAGTGCCGACATTGGCGGTCTCGTGCAACGTGTATGAGCCGAGCGGAAATCGTTACGAGCGGGATCCGCGCTACATCGCGGAGAAGGCGGAACAGTATCTGCAATCGACCGGCATTGCGACGACGGCCTACTTCGGACCCGAGTTGGAGTTTTTCATCTTTGATGACGTCCGGTTCGACGCGACCCAAAACAGCGCCTTCTACGCCATCGACTCGGAGGAAGCCGTGTGGAACTCCGGCACGGGTGAGAAAAACCTGGGCTACCACGTGAAAAACAAGAGCGGCTATTTTCCGGTGGCTCCGACGGATACCCAGCAGGACATCCGCACCGAGATGGTGCTTGAACTGATGAAGGCGGGCATCCGCGTGGAGCGTCATCACCACGAGGTCGCCACGGCGGGTCAGGCGGAAATTAACTTCCGCTTCGGAACCCTCACTCGCACGGCGGACACGGTGATGACGTACAAGTACATCGTGCGCAACGTCGCGCGGCGCCACGGCAAGACGGCGACTTTCATGCCGAAGCCGATTTTCGGGGACAACGGCTCCGGCATGCACGTTCACCAGAGCCTGTTCAATGGCGATCAACCGCTGTTCTATCAGGAGGGCGGCTACGCCAACCTGAGCGAACTCGCGCTGCAATACATCGCGGGCATCCTCTATCATGCGCCGGCCATTCTGGCCTTCTCGAACCCGAGCACGAACTCGTACAAGCGCCTGGTGCC
Organism: Alicyclobacillus vulcanalis; assembly: GCF_900156755.1. Classification (GTDB taxonomy): domain Bacteria; phylum Bacillota; class Bacilli; order Alicyclobacillales; family Alicyclobacillaceae; genus Alicyclobacillus; species Alicyclobacillus vulcanalis. Next base: position 78,210 of record NZ_FTOO01000008.1, on the reverse strand, counting down.
TGGCTATGAGGCGCCGGTCAACCTCGTGTTCTCGCGCGGGAACCGCAGCGCGGCCGTCCGCGTGCCTGTCGCCGTCGTGTCTCCCAAGACCGCGCGCATCGAGTTCCGCACGCCCGACTGCACGGCCAATCCGTATCTCGCGTTTGCCGCGATGCTCATGGCGGGGTTGGACGGGATTCGCCGGAAGCTCGATCCGACAGAACTCGGCTTCGGCCCCATCAATAAGAACATTTACGAGCTCCCGCCCGAGGAAAAGGCGCAGATCAAGAGCGTGCCCGGCTCCCTCGGCGAAGTGCTGGACGCCCTCGAGGCAGACCACGAGTTCCTGCTTGAAGGCGGCGTGTTCACAAAGGACTTCATCCGCAACTGGATTGACTTCAAGCGGAACAATGAACTCGCTCCGCTGCACCTGCGTCCGCACCCCTACGAGTTCTCGCTGTACTTTGATCTGTAATGGAAATTCTGCAAAAGCCGCGTGCCACAGTCCTGGCGCGCGGCTTTCGCTCGGTCTTTCACATGTGACATACATCTTGGAATCCATCCCCTACGTGACCCGAGCCGGGTTCAAAACGCGCTGTCTCGGAACGCCGCCGCAAGCGCGCAGATGAGCGCGTCCCGAAACATGGCCGATCGCGTGATGCGGCCGCCTGTCAAGACGCCAATGGCTCCCTCTGCGTGGCGCAAGCCGGTCTTGCCCATCCAAGCGTCCATCACATCCCCGAGCTCCTTTCCCTCGCGCAACTCGGCCGCAATTTCGTCAGGCAGCAGAATCCGCAGTCCGCCCCCGACCGCCACCTGCCCATCGCCATACGCGACAGCAGCCCAATTCACCAGCATCATGCCGTGCGCGGTCTCTTCCACCCCGCCTTCCAGGCCGATACCGAGGGTCGCGCCGGTGCTTTCGCGCGCTCCCCTGGCCCGCTGCACCGCGCCGCGCAAAGTCTCCTCGTCGGAGAACGGCTGCGCCCGAACCCCGGACGGGACCTCAACACTTTCGATCTCGCCCATCAGGCCGAACGCCGTCAAGGCCTGTTCCACCGCGCCGCGCTTCGCCCGGTTGGTGGACCCGAGGGCCACGCGGATGGTCGCTTCATTCCTCATTTTCCACCCATCACCTTCCTGCTCCCATTCTACCAGATTCGCCAGCCGCGATCGACACGAGGCGACCGATTCTCCCATATTCGCGACTGCAGCGATGTTGTATGATAGACATGCGTTTCGGTCAGGGCCGGGAGGTTGAACAGTGAGTCAACAGACGTTGCGATATGACGTGGTGGTGGTCGGTGGGGGCAGCGCCGGCGTGGCGGCGGCTGTGGGCGCCGCGAGCCTCGGCGCGAAGACCCTCGTCGTGGAACGCAACCCGTACTTCGGCGGTGCGGCGACACACGCGTCCGTGCTCACCATTTGCGGGTTGTACGCCCAGCGCGAGCCGCTGGAGCCGGTGGTCGGCGGCGTGGGCCGTCGACTGCTCGAGAAACTGGACGAGATCGGCAAGTACTACGGCCCCGTTCGGAATCCTGGTTCAGGGAACGTCATTGTCCCGCTGGATGCCGAGGGCACGAAGTTTGCGCTGGATCAGCTCGTCCTCGAGGCGGCCGTCGATGTTCGCCTGCATACCACGGTGGTTGGCTGCGAGGTTGAACGAGATCGCATTCGAACCATTCAATGCTTTCACCACGGGGGCGTGTTTACCGTCGAGGCGACGGCGTTCGTCGACGCCAGTGGCGAGGCCGATCTCGCCTTCCTCAGCGGCAACGGGGTTCGATATGGGGATGACGAAGGCCGCGTGCAGGCCGGCACGTTGGTGATGCAGTTCGGCGGCGTCTCTCCCGACGTCCAGCTGCACCGACACCAGTTCACGGCGGCCGTGTGGCAGGCCAAGCGCCAAGGCGACACGGTGCTGACCAAGGACCGAGGGATGGTCGTGCGCCTGCCGGGATCGCAAAACGTCCTGGCGCTCTTCGCGGATGAGTCGGTCAACGGCCTCGACAGTGCGAGCCTCACCCAGGCGGAAATGTCCGCCCGCAGGCAGGCATGGGCCTACCTCGAGGCCTTTCGCCAACACGTCCCCGGCTTCAAGGATGCGTATCTGGTGTCCACGGGTCCGAGTATCGGCATCCGGGAGACGCGGCACGTCGACGGCTTGTACCGCCTCACGGGCGAAGAGGTGTTGAATGCCGCGAAGTTCGAAGACGCGATCGCCCGCGGCGGATGGCCCGTGGAAGTGCACCAGCCGGGCGAACCGCCGCGCTACCAGCACATCCGCGACCGCGCCTACTACGAGATCCCCCTGCGGTCGCTCAAAGCGCGCGATCGCGCCAATCTCTGGTGTGCGGGCCGCGTGATCGATTGCGATCCGACGGCGTTTGCGTCAGCGCGCGTGATGGGCACGGCGCTCGCCACAGGACATGCGGCCGGCGTCGCCGCGGCCCTGCAGGCGTCGTACGGCGCCTTGCCCCAGTCCGCAGCGGTGCGAGCAGAGCTCTTGCGCCAGGGCGCCCTGATCTAGCCGCCCGCCGTCAAAAAAGGGCCTGCGTCGTCAGATGACGATCTGCAGGCCCATGTACACGCCAAACGCCATGACGATGAACGACAGCCCCGTCACCACCCATCGGTACACTCCGCGCATCCGGTACTCAGGAGGCAGCGCCCGGCGTTCCAGGAGCAACAGAAAGCCGAGCACAATGGGCAACAAGAGCGAATTCATGACTTCCGTGTCGACCGACAGGTTGATGAGATTCAAGCCGCTGAAGACGAGCAGTGCCCCGCCGATGTGCGCTAAGCTGTACACCGTATAGAACGCCTTGGCGTCCTTCCACTTCGCATTCAGGCTGTGGCGGATGCCTGTGACCTCGCCAATGCCCCAGGCGCCTGCCAGCGACACCACGAGCGCCGCCACGAAGCTCGCGCCGAGCATCCCCAGGCCAAAGATGACCTTCGCAGCAAGCGCGCCTAAGAACGGCGTCAGCCCCTGCGCGATATCGCCGACCGTTTCAAGCGGCGCGTTCGGTCGCGTCCGCCCCACCGTCGCCGCGATCATCACCACCACGGCGATCATGATCACCTGGGTCAGGATGGAGCCCAAAAACGTATCCCAGCGGGCGAAGCGCAGATCCCTCAGTGTCAGTTTGCGATCCACCACGGCGGACTGCTGGTAAAAAATCATCCATGGCATGATCACGGCGCCGACGTTGGCCGCCAGCAGGTAGACGTAGCTCGGATGATTCAGCGGAATGGTGGCGAGCCCTTGCGCGAGCTTCTGCCAAGACGGGTGGGCCAAGAGCGCCCCTGGCACCAGCGCCAACTCGAACAGTCCCGTGGCGATCCCGACGCGTTCCACGCGCTTGTAACTGCCCGTCAGCGCCAATGCGATCAGCAACACGGTCGCGATGGACACCGTGTAATACGGTGAGATGCCGAACAGCTCTCCCACACCCGCGATGCCTGCAAACTCTGTCACCAGGGCGCCAATCGCAGAAAGGAACAAAGTCGATACGGACAGCCAAGCCCAGCCTCGGCCGAAATGGCTCCGTATTAATTCGCCGTGGCCGCGGCCCGTGACGAGCCCCAGTCGGACCGTGATCTCCTGCACAAGATAGACAATCGGGATGAGGACAAGTTGGGGCAATACCATGGCATATCCCCAGACCGCGCCAGACTGAGCGGCCGTGATAATGCAGCCGGCGTCCGTGTTGGCGAGCATCACAATGACGCCAGGGCCGACCGTTGCCAGAAGCCTCCACAGAAAGCCTCGTGCCGGACGCGGCGCCTCCGCGTGCATGACGTCCGTTTGTCCCATCGCGTCCATTCCTCTCGTTGCAAACACCATCTGGCCGCGGATATGATACGGATGGACGGAGTTTGCCCAATCTGTGTACCACCGTTAGTCTATCCTAACGAGAAACTTGATTGCAATGGTCAACATTCCTTGGAGGCGGTTCTACGTGGCGCAAATTGACGATTTTCAAAAACTCGACATACGCATTGGAACCGTGATGAAAGCGGAGGCCTTCCCAGAGGCTCGAAAACCGGCCATCAAGTTGTGGATTGACTTTGGAGAGGAGCTCGGCGTTCGTTCATCCAGCGCGCAAATCACGCGCCGCTACGCCCCGGCAGATCTCATCGGACGACAGGTGGTCGCGGTCACCAATTTCCCGCCGAGGCGCATCGCCGGTTTTTCGTCCGAGGTCCTGGTGCTCGGAGGCCTGCCCGAGGAAGGGGACGTCGTGCTGCTGAAGCCCGACGCGCCGGTACCGAACGGCACGCGCATCGGCTGAGGCCCTGCATCAAGCCCGCTGTCCCGCCTCAGAAGGTGCAACGGCCGGGTAAAAGTAGTGGTAGAACTCGTACATCTGGTGCTTGTCATAGACCGATGCGTCCGGGTCCGGGTTGGGCACGTCGATGACGCTGCCGAGCGACGTCCCGTAGCGGCTGAACACGTCGCCATCGAAGTGATAGTCCTTGACAGGCACCGTTGCGTGGGTCAAGGGTTCAAACCCTGTGCCAATGGAGTTAAAGACCACCACACCGGACAGGACGAAAGGACCTGGTGCGCCGCGCTCCTCGAGATAGACGGATTGCGCGAGCCAGCCCCCCATGGAGTGGCCCGTTAGGATGACGTGGACGGGCTCTCCCCTCGCACCCTGTTCGGCCTCGGCACATGCGGTCGCAAAAAACGTCTTCGCTGGGGCCAGTTGGTCAATCATATGAGGAACGCTGAGGTAAATGCCGGCGTCCGCGACCAAATCCATGACGTTATTCGTGGTGCCGCGATACGAGATGACGACCTCATTTCCTCGCTGATACGCAACGGCGTAGAAGCCTGCTTTCGCCTCCTGGTTGTCCACGGCGAGGACGCGCCATCCGCGCAAATCTGCGAAAAACGCGTGGACCGCCTGCGTATACGAAGTGTGCCAATCCATGCCGTTCACGCGTTGGATTTCCTGCACCAGCGATTGGGGCCCTCGATGCGCCAGGGCCTCCTGTTCGATGGCGTCAAACGACATTCCCACGTCGTCCGCCAAGTTCATGTACGACAGGTCCGTCATTTTCATTAAAACGCCATCGTACACGCCTGCCGTGACGTCTGACTCGGACGAGAGAGACGGAGACGGTTGAGCAACGGGATCGCGCACGATGGCATTCACAGTGAGAAACCGGAAGGGCACGACGAGCATCGCCGACGCAGCCGAAAATGCCAAGAGTCGTTTCCAGAACGACGGCGAACGCATTCGCTTTGCCTCCTCCCTTGTCTGACGGCAGCAGTATACCACACCCGTCCGCTCAAATGGCCGTTCCAAGCGCCCCACGGCTCTGTATATTTCTTGCCACGTTTCGACGGGTTCAAACAAGAGGCGGATGGACCCTGTAGGCCCACCCGCCCCTCGTGCCGTGCCGCGATGCGGCGGCCACCATCTATACATGAAACTTTCGCGTTTTCGACAAAAGTCGATCCGTCAAAAGCTGTGAATTTAAAAAGTCCCGCGGACTAATGGTCGGCGTCTGGACACTCTGATTCGATGCGAAGGTGAGAAACAGACGTTTGGGCTTCCCATATTTCTCGATTACGCTCGCCTTCGTCATGCCGTGGCGCGTCATGCAGTGCACCGACGTCAGTTCCTGCAACAGTTCGTTGCAGATCGGACAAGTGACCACGAGGCATTCCCCTTTCGCCGCCTAGCCGAAATTCCAATGCGACAGATGAGATCCCGCGGTGTCAATTCGAAGATGCGACAATTCTATTGTACTCGAAATCATGAGGAATCTACGCAAATTCATGCAAAAATCTCGTGAAGAGAAATGAAAAAGGGCAGGCGCGGCCTGCCCTGAGATCACGGGTTGACAAGAAGATCGACTGCGCGGTCCAGCTGCATGGCCCGCGACGCCTTCACCAAGACCACATCGCCCGGTTGAAGGTGCGACTTGACCGACTGCAAGCATTCCTCCAACTCGCGGTAATGATACACGCGCTTGACGCCCGCCTCCTTGGCCGAGGCGGCGATCTCGGCCGCCCACGGACCGACGCAGAGCAAGCGGTCGACCCCGGCCTCTGCCGCTCGCCGCCCAGCTTCGCGGTGCGCTTCGCGGGTGAACTCGCCAAGCTCCAGCATGTCACCGAGGATCGCCACGCGTCGCTCGGGCGCGGCGATCCGAGACAGTACATCTAGGCTCGCCGCGACGGAAGACGGGCTGGCATTGTACGCGTCATCGATCACGGTCACGTCCGGTCCTTGAACCAAGCGCAACCGCCCACGCTGGGCTTCTACATGGCTCAAACCCGCCTGAATGTCCTCCAGCGAGAGCCCGAGCGTCTGGCCCACCGCGATGGCGGCCAGGGCGTTCATGACGTTGTGCACACCCAGAAGGCGGATGCGCATGGCTGCCGATCCACATGGCGTATGCACGCGGAAGGTCATCCCTTCTGAGGACCACTGGACGGCGTCGGCACGCACCTCACAGGCATCACTCATGCCGTACCACACGACGCGGGCCAGCGTGCGGTGCCGCATTCGCCGCAGCCAGGGATCATCGCCGTTCAAAACCGCTGTCCCATCCGAAGGAAGACTGGCAATCAGTTCTGTTTTGGCCAGGGCGATGTTTTCCTGGCTGCCGAGAAGCTCAATGTGGTTGTAACCGATATGCGTGATGACGCCGAAATTGGGCCGAGCGATGTCGCACAACTGCGCAATTTGCCCCAGTCCACGCATGCCCATCTCGAGGATCATGGCACGATGCGACGCATTGCGCTGTAGAATGGTGAGGGGTAAGCCCAATTCATTGTTCTGATTGGCCGACGTATACACGCACGGTCCCAGCGCGCCGAGGACGGCCGCGACCATCTCTTTCGTCGTCGTCTTGCCGTTCGACCCCGTGATGCCCACGACGGGGCCTCCAAATTGACGCCGTTCCCACCGGGCAAGGGCCTGAACGGCCTCGAGGGCGTTTGGCACGCGCACACACGGACCTAGGTTTGTCTTGACGTCGTGGGTCACGACGGCTACACTGGCTCCGCGGCGAAACGCTTCGTCGACAAAATCGTGTCCGTCGACGCGCTGCCCCACAAACGCGACAAACGCGTGGCCTGGCTGGGTGAGCCGATGGTCAATCGCCACGCCAGTCACCTGGCGATCGGGGGACTCAAGGGACGTGGGCGCACCCCCAACCACACGCACGAAGGTCTCCAGGGACAACGGTGTCATATGGCTTCTCCCCTCTTCCCACGTTTTTTGAAAAGGAGATGTGTGTCTGTGCGCAATCGCAAGCTGAGGATTGGCGTCATCTTTGGCGGAAAATCAGGTGAACATGAAGTCTCGCTTCAGTCGGCGAAATCGGTCATGGATGCGCTGGATCCTCTCCACTATACCACGATTCCGATTGGCATATCGAAGGACGGGCGCTGGCACGTCGGCAAGGGTGCCTGGAAGGCGTTAGAGGCCAAGGCGCCCGCTGCGCTATCCAGCAAAGGTCAGGAGCATGCCACGCCGGCAAAACGGTTCATCAATCCGGAGATTCAGGGCTTATCTCCGGTGGAGGTGAAGCGCTCGCCAGACTGGCTGCCGCCCGCGCTCGTGAATGACATTGATGTCGTCTTTCCCGTCCTTCACGGCACCTTTGGCGAAGACGGCACCATTCAGGGACTTCTAGAGATGGTGGGTATTCCGTATGTTGGAGCCGGGGTTCTCGCATCCGCATTAGGGATGGACAAAATCGCGATGAAGCAGGTGTTCTCGTCCGTGGGCATCCCACAGGCGAAGTGGGTGGGCTTTACGCGCACGACCTGGGCGGAGGAAGACGGGCAAATCGTTCGCGAGATCGAGGAGCAGCTGGGGTATCCGTGTTTCGTCAAACCCGCGAATCTCGGGTCGAGCGTCGGCATTTCAAAAGCGCGCAGCCAGCGAGAGCTCGTTGAAGCCATCCATCTTGCGCTCTCGTACGACAGGCGCGTCATTGTCGAGGAAGGTATCGACGCGCGCGAGGTCGAGATCGCCATTCTTGGCAACGACCGCCCGATGGCATCCGTGGCAGGCGAAATCATCCCGAAGCGAGAGTTCTACGATTATGAAGCCAAATACCAGGACGGCGGCGCAGAGCTGCGCATTCCTGCCGATCTGACGCCCGAAGAGCGCCGGACCGTGGAAGACTACGCGATTCGCGCCTTTCAAGCCATCGACGCGGCCGGCCTGGCCCGCGTGGACTTTTTTATCGAACGGGGCACCGGGCGCATCTTGGTCAACGAGATCAATACCATGCCCGGATTTACGCGTTTCAGCATGTATCCCAAGCTCTGGGAAGCCTCTGGATTGGCGTACGACAAGCTGTTGGACCGGTTGATCGAACTCGCGCTCGAGAGGCACGCGGAGCGAAACCAGCTGTTGCGATCGTACGATAAGGCATAAACGAGGCGGCGCGGCTGGAACCCAGCCGCGCGCGTTTGCACCGCAACTTTTAGTCAGGGAATAATTCGTAGAAGCTCGCGTATCGCTCATCCCGGACAGGCTCGCGCGAGGCCGGGCGGCCAGTCGCGGACCGGGTCCTTGGCTTCTCCTGCGCGCCCTGGCCCTCCCCGCGCAGCTGGGATTGCCGCTCCCGGTACTGCGCACGATACGCCTCCAGGTCTTGGCGCGAGCGCACATTGTTCTTTTGCCAGGTGTACAGGACGCGATCGATATAACGAAAGCTGTACTTGTTCGCCAGGACACTCTCCTTCAATGCCTCAACCACGAGCCACTCAGGATAGCGTTGCTCCCCAAGCCATGCCCGGAGCTGATCGCATTCGAGCGAAGACAGGGGGCGGCCAAACTCCTCTTCAAACAGGCTGACGAGGTCCTTCTCCGGCAGCTGCGGTTGAACCATGCGTTGGCGCCCCTTGAGCTTGTCCCAGAGCGGCTGGAGGTCGAAATACGTCACGTGTGCGCCCTGATCGTCGTAGCGCTCGCCGATGGCGAGAAAACCTTCCGTGACAAGCCGCTCCACGCAAGCCATCGCCTCCTTGCTCGACATGCCGCATCGCTCGCCGAGCTCGTGCGGAGACAATTCCGTGGTGCCTTCGGTCTGGCCGCTCGCGAGAATCTGCAGCAGCACGACGAGCTCATGGGGATGTAACCCGAGCTGGGCAAATCGCTGCAGCAGATCGCGCGGCACGGCGACAAACGGCGCACTCAAGTAGTCGCTGTTGCCACCTTGCCGCCCAGAAGGTTCCATTCGCTCGCCTCCTCTTGCGCTCAAGGCGCCATGCGGTACAGCATGCGCGGGAAGAGCGTCGCTTCTCGGACGTGATCGAGCCCACAAATCCATGCGATGGTCCTCTCTAAGCCCAGGCCAAAACCTGAGTGCGGAACAGAGCCGTAGCGCCTCAGGTCGAGATACCAGCCGTACGTCTCCTCAGGCAGCTTGTGTTCCTCGAAGCGCGCCTTGAGCAGGTCGTAGTCGTGAATGCGCTGGCTCCCACCGACGATCTCGCCATAGCCTTCGGGCGCCAGCATATCCGCACAGAGCACGACCTCCGGCCGCGCCGGATCAGGCTGCATGTAAAAGGCCTTCAGTTGAGTTGGGTACCTCTCAATGAAGAGCGGCGTGTCGAACTGCTCGGCGAGCGCGGTCTCGTGGGGCGCGCCGAAATCATCTCCCCACGCGATGTCAAACCCGAGATCGCGCAGGCGGCGAATGGCATCGTCGTACGTCATGCGGGCAAATGGCGCCCGCACGCGCTCGAGCCTGGTGATGTCGCGGCCCAACAGCTCGAGCTCTGGAGCGCACCGGTCGACGACGCTTTGCACGACGTGCTCCACCAGCGCTTCCTGCACGCGCAAATTCTCCTCGTGCTCCACAAAAGCCATCTCAGGCTCGACCATCCAAAACTCGATCAAGTGGCGCCTGGTCTTCGACTTTTCCGCGCGGAAACACGGCCCGAAACAGTACACTTTGCCGAGCGCCATCGCCGCGGCTTCCATGTAGAGCTGGCCGCTCTGCGTCAGGTAGGCCGTGTCGTCGAAATACCGGGTCTCGAACAGTTCGGTCGTGTCCTCGCACGATGCCGGCGTGAGCACTGGCGCGTCCACGCGGGTGAATCCGCGATCATCCAGGAACCCCTGAATCGCGCGCTCGATCTCGGCGCGAATGCGCAGGATGGCCCGCTGCCGCGGCACCCGGATCCAGAGATGTCGATGATCCAAGAGGAAGTCGATCCCATGTTCCTTGAGCGCAATGGGATAGTCGTGAGCCTGTTGAATGCGTTCGATGCGCTCGACGTCGACTTCGAATCCGCCGGGTGCCCGCGAATCTTGGCGAACCGTCCCTTCTACGACGAGCGACGACTCCTGGGTGAGTGCCTCGCTCGTCGCGAAGGTTTCCTCCGGCACGTTGGACTTCACGACGACGCATTGTACGAGGCCTGTCCCATCCCGGACCTGCAAAAAGTGGATTTTTCCACTGGATCGCTTGTTATACAGCCATCCTCGCAACGTCACCCTCTGACCAACATGTTCGGCCAGTTGGCGAATCGTGGTGTATTCCGCCACGCCGCTTCCCTCCATTACCGTAGCACACGCGATACGTCCCGATTATAACAGAAAAGCGCAGGGGCATCGCTCCCCTGCGCCGCGCTGCGCGCTCATTCGGCCTGGCTCGTGGTCATGGCGGACGTCAGTTCCGCGTGCGCAAGTCCGCTCAACCAGCGGCGAAATTCGGCGCCATCCACGCTCTCGTCGCGCACCACCTGCTGTGCAAGCCGGGCGATCTCGCCCTGGTACGGGCGCAGCCATTCGCGCGTAGCCCGCTCGCGCTCGGCGAGGATGAACCGCACCTCGCGTTCCAACAGCCGCTCAGGCAGGTGCTCCTCGTCGACGATGCCGAGCCGCGACAAGCCACAGCGGACCATCGTGCGCGCCAACTGGGATGCTTGCTGGAAGTCGTTCTGCGCACCTGTGCTCCGATTGCCATATTGGAGTTCTTCCGCCAAACATCCGGCCAGTGCGATGTCAATCTGCTGTTCCAATTGCTCTTTCGTGTAGAGGTACTGGTCGTCTTCCGGAATTTGGCGCACAAACCCGAGCGCCCGGCCGCGCGGCGCAATGGTGATATGGGACACGGCCCCCGGACGAAGCAGCTCCGTGACAATGGCGTGTCCAATTTCGTGCACCGCCACGCGTTCCAGTTCCTCGTCCGTCGGCCGCCTGCCCGTCTTCTCCCCCATGAGCACCTTATCAACCGCGTCTCGGAACATCGCTTGGCGAATGACCGATTCACCGTTGCGCAGCGCCATGATGGCCGCCTCGTTGACAACCGCCTCAAGCTGAGCGCCGGAAAACCCGAACGTCTCCCGCGCGATGTGCTCAAGGTCTACGTCTGGCGCAAGCGGCTTGTTTCGCGTTTGAATACGGAGGATCTGCAGCCGCCCTTCCTTGTCCGGCAGGTCGACGCGAATCTGCCGGTCAAACCGGCCCGGACGCAACAAGGCCGGATCGAGCATATCCGGGCGATTGGTGGCAGCCATCACGAGCACGAACGGGTGCTGCGACGTGTTCATCCCGTCCATCTCCGTCAACAACTGATTGAGCGTCTGGTCGTACTCCTGATGGCTGTGCTGACCGCGGCGCCCTCCGACGACGTCGATCTCGTCTAGGAAAATAATGGCGCTGTCCTTGTTCTCCCGTTTGGCCAGCGCACGCGCCCGGCGGAACAAGTCGCGCACCCGGCTCGCGCCGACGCCGACGTACATTTCGACGAACTCGGACCCAGAGGCCGACAGGAACACGGAATCCGTGTACGTCGCCGCCGCTTTCGCCATGAGCGTCTTGCCCGTTCCAGGCGGCCCCGTGAGCAGGATGCCCTTGATGGGCCGTATCCCCAGTTGGGCGATGCGATCTCGATAGCGCAGGAAGTCGAGCGCCTCCATCAGCTCTCGCTTGGCGGACTCCTGCCCGCCGATCTCGTCAAAGGATACCTGAGGGCGCACCGCCACGTCCCTGCCGGCGGGGGACTGGGTGTTGCGCCTATCCAGTACCACCCAGAGCATCGCGCCAAGCCCCGCGAGGAACAGCACGGGGATAAGCTGAATCACGTGGAGCATGCTCAAAAACACGAGAACGGCGATGCCCGTGCCGATGAACCATTCGCGCATGGTCATGACGCCGCACCTCCTCCGCGCGACGCGTAAGGGATCACGCGATACAGGTAATACGGACCCTTTTGCAACTGGAGGTAGATATAGGAGTTATCCATCGTGAGGCGAGCATTCAGATGGTATGCCTTTGCCAGCCGGGCCACGTCGGAGGCCATTTGCGTGTAATCCTCCTTGGCGATGCCCTGCTGGATGTACAGCTCAAACTGGCTCTCAAAAAGCTGCGTCAGCGGTCCCTCGTGCGCGTCGCCGATGCGCACGCTCACGTTGGTCCCGAGCTTGCGCTGTATCTCGTCGGATATGGCGTCGTACGTCAGCTGAAGGTCGCCGTCTTTCAGCTTCTGAAACGGCCCGAGCTGAATGACGACCACATCCGGACTTCCTGTGGTAATATCCACGTCTTCTACACCGGCAACCGAGCGCAGACTTTGCTTCAGCGGGTTCAGCAAGTTGTAATGTTGATAGGCCTGCCAGCCGCCGATGAGAAGCGCGAGCATCAGGAGCGCCGTCACGAAAATCGGCACAATGCGGATGCGAGACAAAGACCTCGCCCCCTTCTACTGCAGGTCTGTGCGGCTCTTGAGACCAGTATAACACGCCGTCGAACATGTGTTCAGCCGCACTTGTTTCCCGCGCTTCCAGCGCCTCAGGACGAGACGAGGGCGTATTTCCACAAAAGCTGTCCCGTGGAGGCATTGAAATACAAAAAGGCCAGGTGCCCGTGAGAGCGACCCGTGACCTCGTAGACGGCCGTGCCCGCCTTGGCCCAACTCGCGGAGGCGTTGGTGTTCGCGACGTAGCCGAGTACAATGGACTCCACCTGCATCCCGTAGGCCGCTGCGCGTTGCGCGATCTCGCGCTCTGGCAAGACGGCGCTCGCAGGGAGGACGAAGCTTCGGTCGAGTTGCGGCACGTAAAACGCGTACCAGCTGCGCCCAAACTGATCCTGACCGCGGAATACGTCTTCCACGCCGTCCGCCGTAAAGACGCTGTACGATTCCAAACGGTCAATGGGCGTGTGGTTCAACACGTATTCGGCCGCGCGCTGTTCCGCCTGCCAATAGGGCGTGAGCAGGTTCCAGAAGTACATGAGACAGCCAGTGCCGATCACGACCGTCGCGATCGGCACCGAAATCCACCACACCTTGCGCTTCATGTCGCATCCGTCCGATAAATGGTGATCTGCACTTTATCGGGGTGTTGCTCCGATTTCGCCATGCCAAAAATCACGTCTTTGTCTTTCAAATTTCGATTCAAAAAATCGATAATCCGGTAAAGGTCCTCGGAGTTCGAACACACCATGGTAGCATAGACGCTCCATTTGGAATCCAAACCATTCCACCCGCCGTCGTCAGATCGATTGGATGCTTTTCAAAAATTCGTCATTCGTGAAGTGATAACGCAGAGGCGTCAAACTGATTTTTCCCGACCGCACCACGCCGATGTCGACGAGGCCGTCTCCCACTTCGTCGATGATATCTCCTCCATAACGATACACTTCGTGGCCTTCTACGTCGAGTTCGCGGGAAAAGATATCGTGGTATCTGCGCACGCCGAGATCGCACCACACGATGTCCGCGCGCGTCCACGTTTTTCGCCCCACGAAGGGAATGTTGGCGCTGAGAAAGGTGTCGGCAGGCAGTTCGAGGTCTAGGGCAATTTCAATGAGAAGTCGGCTGGCCTCCTGCGCCGAGGCGAAGTCGAAGGGCGGACCGACGTGCGAGATGGCCAGCGCCTTGACGCCCTGCAGCGCCGCTTCGCCGGCGATGGCCACCGTCCCCGAGTACAGCACGTCCGTCGCCAGGTTGGCCCCGGCGTTCACGCCGGACAGGACGAGATCGAACGGGCGCTCGGGGTGCAACACGGCGAGCGCCCACTTGCAACAGTCGACAGGCGTCCCCGACAAGGCGAATGCGTCCTTCGCCCCCGGGACGTCCCGCCGCTCCACTCGGATCGTGCGGTGAAGGCTGATTCCATGGCTCGACGCACTTCGCTGCCGATCTGGGGCCGCCACGACGACCTCGCCGAAGGTCGCCGCCACTTCCACCAGCGCAAACAACCCCGCGGCCTGGATGCCATCGTCGTTGCAGATCAGAATGCGCATGACGGTGTTCTCCTCTCTGGTCACCTCACGCCTCATAAGGCCGCGGCGCTTCGCTCATACTTAGAAGTACGATACCGGGAGGTGGGCATATGACACAGCGCCATGACACACTTCCTCCGACAAGTGAAACGTCCGCGCGCGAGGACGTCCGCCGCTTTGTCTTCGAGGCCTACATGGACATTGCCCTGGCCGATTTGCTCGATCCCGACGCCCTCCTCGAGCGCGATCACGACTCGACATTCGAGGACGACGTGTGACCGGTCAGCACATCCTTGAGGCGCCTCGCCTCATACCGAATGCGCTCCGTGTCAAGCGCCGTGGGCTCGCGGTTTTGCATCACCCATTCGCCTGCCACGATCACGTCCCGCACGTCGTCGGCGCCGGCCGCGTACACGACGTCCGAAAGAAGATCGTGTGACGGAGCGAAATGCGGCGAATGCGCATCGAGCAGAACGATGTCGCACGGCGCGCCTGGGCGCAGAGTTCCGAAGCCCTCTGGCATGAACAGTGCGCGCGCCCCCCACTCCGTGGCGAGGGCAAAAGCCGTGGCGGCGTCGACGGCGGTCGCATCCTCGTTCACACCCTTATGCAGCGTGGCCGCGAGGCGCAATTCCTCGAACATGTCGAGGTTGTTGTTGCTCGCGGCGCCATCGGTGCCGAGGCCGACCGTCACGCCGCGGCTTAACATCTGGCCGAGCGGCATGATGCCGGAACCGAGCTTCAGATTGCTCTGCGGGTTGTGCGCCACGCGGACGTCATGCGCGCGCAGAATCTCGATATCGTTCTGTGTGGCATGCACGCAGTGCGCCGCGAGCGTCGGCACGCGAAACAGCCCGGCCCTCTCCGCCAGTCCAATCGGCGTGAGCCCCTCCTGCGCGAGAAATTGGTCCACTTCACCGCGGGTCTCGCTCAGGTGAATTTGAATGCCCACGCCAAGTTCGGCGGCGAGATCGGCAATTTGGGTCAGAAACGGCTCGGGGCACGTGTACGGCGCGTGCGGGCCGAGCGCCACCTGAATGCGCCCGTCTAGCGCACCATGCCACGCTTGCACGAACGCGCGACTCTCCCTGAGCTTCTCCGCTTGAACGGCCGGATCCGTGCCGGCGAGGCCGATGGACAAAAGCGCGCGCATCCCCGACTCGGCGACGGCCTCGGCCGCGGCGTCCATCATCATGTACATGTCTGCATACGCGGTCGTGCCCGACAGAAGCATCTCCCAGCACGCGAGCTGCGTGCCCCAGTAGACGCACTCGCGGGTGAGGCGCGCTTCCATCGGGAAAATGCGCTCCTGAAGCCATACCATGAGCGGCAAATCATCGCCCGCCCCGCGCAGCAACGTCATGGCTGCGTGGCCGTGGACGTTCACCAGGCCAGGGATGGCGATGCGGTCCAGCTTGCGCCATCGGCGCACCACCACCTCTCCCGGTTGTGCGGCATAGGCGCCTTCCCCGAGGCGAACGATGGAGGGGCCTTCGAGAACGATGTGTACCGGCTGGCGGTACACCGTTTCCCGGTCGACAATCGCGCCTCCCACTTCGAGCACCGTGACCGCTCGTTCCTGTTTCATGCGATTCATCCTTCCCGCTTATTCGATCTCAACCGCCGCCGAAGAGTCTCGTCAGCGACTCTTCATACGGCGGAAGCGCCACGCCCGCCTCCGTGATGATCCCCGTGATGAGATGGCCCGGTGTCACGTCGAACGCCAGATGTCGCGCCGTCGCCCCCTCGGGTGCGACAGGCCTGCCGAACCAGTGCGTCACCTCGTCTGCGCTGCGCTCTTCAATGGGAATCTCGTCTCCCGACGACATCGACAAGTCGAGCGTCGTCCTCGGCGCGGCCACATAGAACGGGATCCCGTGGTACGATGCCAACACAGCGAGCGAATAGGTGCCAATTTTGTTGGCCGTGTCGCCGTTTTTCGCGATGCGATCCGCCCCGACGACGACGGCGTCGATCCACCCGAGCTTCATCGCAAATCCAGCGGTCGAGTCCGTGAGGATATCAAAGGGGATGCCCTCCTCCTTGAGCTCATACGCCGTGAGCCGAGCGCCCTGGAGATACGGCCGCGTCTCGTCCACGTACACGTGTTTCAGCGTTCCTGCCGCGTGCATGGCCCGAAGGACCCCGAGCGCCGTGCCGTACTCCACGGTGGCAAGCGATCCGGTGTTGCAATGGGTCAAGATGCGGCCCCCGTGACGCGCCACCCATTCCGCGCCCACTTCACCGATCCGCCGATTGGTCGCGATATCGCGCTCGGCAATGGCGACGGCGCGCCGATACAGCGCGTCCGCCTCCGCGCCACGAGGCGCTTCGTCAAGCGCAGACATCACCTCGTCGACCGCCTGCATCAAATTGACCGCGGTGGGCCGAGCCGTTTTCATCCACGCCGCCACCTCGGGCAGTCGGGATCGCACCTCTTCCGCCGGAAGCCGCCGCGCCTCGAGCGCCAGACCGAACGCGGCGGCGGCGCCAATGGCCGGCGCCCCTCGCACTTGCATGGCCTGAATCGCGCGATACACGTCTTCCGCCGTGGTGCAGGTCAGCCAGACCGTCTCATGCGGCAGCCGCGTCTGATCGAGCAGCTCCAGGCGGTCGGGTTGATAGCGAATGGCTCTCACCCCTCGGCCTCCCCCGTGAGCGGCACCTGGTTGCCGACGGCCGAGCCGCAGGCGCAACTCCTGACGCCCTCGTCCCGGGCGATGTACGCGAAAAACAGCCGCCGTATGTCCGCCACGTTGGCGCGCATCGCCTCGACGACCTCCTCGTGGGACAGGGGCTTCGCGGCCATACCGGCTGCCCAGTTGGTCACCATACACACGGTGGCGTAGCACATTTCGGCCTCTTTCGCCAAGGCGGCCTCAGGCATGCTGGTCATGCCGACCACGTCCCCGCCGAGGCGCGCGAAGAGCGCAATCTCCGCCTTCGACTCAAATCTCGGCCCCTCCGCACACACGTACACCCCGCCGTGGTGGATCCGGAGCCCAAGGTCACTCGCGGCCTCCACCAGCCCCTTGCGCACCCGGGCACAGTAGGGATCCGAAAAGTCGATATGCACCACAGGACCTTGGTCGAAGAACGTCGACGCGCGCGCTTTGGTCCAGTCGATCACGTCGTCGATCACGACGAGATCGCCCGGTCGAAACAGGCGATTGAGCGAGCCGACGGCGGCCGTCGCGAGAACGGTCTCGACGCCAAGCTGTTTGAGGGCCCAGATGTTGGCCCGATAATTCACGCGATGGGGAGGCACGCTGTGGCCGCGGCCGTGGCGAGGAAGAAACGCAACTTCCTTCCCCTCGTAGGTTCCCAGCGTGACTTCGACGTCCCCGTAAGGGGTATGTACGCGCTCCAATGTGGCACCAGGCAGGTCTCCCGGCTGGTAGACGCCTGTGCCCCCGATGATGCCGTAACGCATGATACGCTCCTCCACTCCTCAGGTCTTGTCCTCGATTATACTGAACGGACGCGCGTTTGTCGCCAAGCGCGCGGGAGCTCCGCGTGGATTTGCCTCACGAGCGACGAAGGCTGGCGGGGGATTTCCGCCAGAAGATCGCCAAGCCGAGCTACGCGCTCAGGTACCCGAGGCATCGGGAAGTCAAGCGGCTTGGCCCCTTGTTCGAGCTCCTGCCACGTGAGGGGAACCGAGACGAGGGCGTGATCGACGGCGCGCACGCTGTACGCGGCAATGAGCGTGCGGGTCGGGCCGTGTTGCGGCGCGTCGACATACACGCGATGACCGCGTTCGCGCACGCGGCGCTCGACGGTCGCCAGATTCGGCCACTGCGATGCACAGTACGCCGCAATGAACTGGACCACCGGGCGCGTCACGAGGTACGGCACGGGCTCATCGAGGGGCACGAAGATTTGAAGGCCCGAAGCGCCCGTGGTCTTCGCGATCCCGTCGAGGCCCAGGCCGCAAAGCACCTCGCGCAAGCAGAGCGCGAGCTCTCGCGCCCGTTCAAAGTCTCCCGGCAGAGAAGGATCCAGGTCAAACGTCAGGGCTGTGGGCAAACCCGCCGCCGGACCGTCCACGAGGTGCAAGCCTGCGTGAAACTCAATGGCGCCCAAGTTTCCATAGTACATGAGGGTCTCGACATCCGGAATCGCGATGAGCGCACGCTCGCCTTCTTGTGCTCTCGCCGGCAAGCCCGGAGGCGCATGCGGCGGGACATGCCGTTGGAAGAAGCGGCGGCCGTGAACGCCGTCGGGGCACCTGACCAGGGAGACCGGGCGATGGCGCAAGTGACGCAGCAAATACGTGCCCATTTGGGCAAGATATTGCATGTAATCGCGCTTCGAGATGCCCACGGTGGGAAAGTACAGCTTGTCTGGGTGTGTGACGGTGGATGGGGCCTTGCCCCGCTGCATGCGCCTCACCTCCGCTTTCCCTCGCGCCTAGCGTGCGCAGGCACCTGCATCGATATGACGGAGGCGATGACATGCCCTTTTTTCGGCCGTTTGAGCCCGTCTCGGGCGCAGAGGTTCCTTCCGGCGAGGGTTGGATCGCACAGGTGAAGTGGGACGGCGTGCGGGCCGTCGCGGAGGTCTCGGCGAGCGGCGTCGAGATCTGGAATCGCCGAGGCCAGCTTCGGACAGACAGGTTTCCTGAGATTCGAGCGGCGCTCGCACCTTTTTCCGGTTGCGCATTTGACGGCGAGATTGTGGCGCTGCACCAGGGAAGGCCGGATTTTTACCGAGTGCTTCGCCGGGATCGGGCGGGATCGCGCGGCGAGGTTGAACGTTTGGCGCAAGAAATCCCCGTGTGGTACGCCGTGTTCGACGTCGTCCGGATTCAAGGATCCTGGGTGTTCCACTGGCCGTTGGCCGAGCGACTCGCGTGGATGGTACACCACGTCAAAGGGGTCGAGCGGGTCCTTGCGACCGAGCCGGAGGATGATACGGCGGCGCTTTTCGTGGCCACGGGCCAACTCGGACTCGAGGGCGTGGTCTGCAAGCGGGTGGACTCCACCTACCTCGCCGGTGGCAAAGACGGCCGATGGATCAAGGTCAAGCATGAGCGAAACCTCACTGCGGTGGTCGGCGGCGTGGTGTTCCGCGACGGCGCGCCGAGCGCGTTGATGCTGGGGCTTTACGACGATGAGCAAGCGCTCATCCACGTGGGCAACGCAGGGGCTGGGCGACTTTCACAGCGGGAATGGAGCGAACTCTCCAAGCTGGCGATGGCGCGTCCGTCGGCCCACTGTCCTTTTGCGAAGGTTCGGGCCACGCCCACCACGTGTCGATTTGTCCAGCCCGCGGTGGCCGTCAAGGTGAGATTTCTGGAATGGACCGAGAAGCACACCTTGCGCCATCCCGTGCTTCTCGGTTGGATGGACGAACCCGCATCGCCCGCCACGTGCGCTTTCACGCAGGCGGATGCATGAGCTCACGACGTCTTCCTCTTTTTGCGTTTTCCTTCTCGTGGCTTCTCGGCCTGTTGAGCCGCCTGAAGGCTTTTCTTGAGCGCCTCCATCAGGTCCACCACTTCGGCCGCTCCGGCCTTGCCCGCCGTTTGCTCCGCCAGCTCGCCGCGGCGCTCGCCTAGCCAACTCTCCAACCGCGCCCGGTTTTCGTCGCGATAGTCGTCCGGCGAGAACGGTTTGGTCAGCTGGCGGATGAGCGATTCGGCCACCTCAAGCTCGTTGGCGTCGATGTCCACCTCTTCGCGGATGTACGGCAGTTCCTCCGTCGAGCGAACGTCTTCTGGCCAGGCCAGCGCGTGCACCACCAACACGTTGCCATTCAAATCACTCGCTCGCACCAAAGCGAGCGATTCCGTGCTTCTGAGCGTCATACGCGCCACGCCGACGCGCCCCGACTCGCGAAGGGCCTTCCACAAGAGGCGATACGCCTTTTTTCCGCTCGCCTCTGGGGCGAGATAGTAGGCGCTCTGAAACATCATTGGATCGATCTCGTCCGCCTCGGCGAACTGGACGAGATCAATGGTTTCCGCACGGCGCCCTTGAAACTCGCGCAAATCCTCATCGTCCACGGGCACGAATGCGCCTTTCGCGTACTCGAACCCGCGCACAATCTCGTCCGGCCCTAGCTCCACTTCGCACCGCGGACAATATTTCTTGTACGCGATGGGCGTCAGGCAGGCCTTGTGGAGCTGGCGGAAGTGGATGCCGCCCGTCTCTGTGGCCTTGAAGAGGCGCACCGGAATATTCACCAGTCCAAAACTGACGGAGCCGCGCCACATCGAGTGCAAGGCCTTCACCCCCTTGGTGAGGCTAGGGTGAGACCGTGGCCTCCGCCCTATGCGCGGGGGAACGAGGGGCGGTGTGCAAAAACTTCTGCACGGCGGCAACGAGGTCGCGCTCGGGAAGCACGATGGGTCGGAGGCCCGGGATCGACTTCCAAAACATGGACCCATACCTCTGCGTGATGACGCGTTTGTCGTACACGACGATCACGCCGCGATCCTGCTGGGTGCGGATCAGCCGACCGACTCCCTGTCGAAAGCGCACCACCGCCTCGGGCAGACTCAGCGCCCGGAAGGCGTTCTGACCGCTCGCCTGCAACCGCTCCAACCGAGCCGCCGTCACGGGGTGCGTCGGCGGCGAAAACGGCAGCCGTACAATGACCAACGACGTGAGCTGGTCGCCCGGCAAATCGATGCCTTCCCAGAAGGTCTGTGCCCCAAACATGACGCTCATCGGATGGGCTCGAAACGCCTCGAGCAACGCCGCACGGCTTCCGTCCACGTCCTGCGCGAGCAGGCTCAGGCCGCGGTCCGCGAGCGGTTTGCGCGCGAGCTTGGCGGTCTCGCGGAGGAGCGCATGGCTCGTAAACAGGACGAGCATCCGGCCCTGGGTGGCCTCGGCGAGATCGACAAGCGATGTCGTGAGCCAGGCTGCGCTCTCCTCGGTCGATGCGGCGGCAATGTCCGGCACGTCGCTTGGCACAAACAATCTCGCCTGCTTGTCCATGGCGAACGGGGACGGCACGGTCCGCGTGACGACGCGCTCCTGCTCCGCGTCATCTCGCAGTCCAAGCTTCTGAATGGCAAAGCCGAACTCACCATTCACGGCGAGCGTGGCGGAGGTCAAAATGACGGAGCGCAGCGGGTCGAAAAGTTGTTGCTTCAACACGCGCGCGACGTCCACCGGGGCCCGATGGACACTCACTCGCGTGCGAGCGCCGCTCGCCTGCACCTCGGCCCACGTCACGTCGTCCGGCCTGTCCTCCATCACTTCTCTCATGCGGCCGATCCCGTCGAGCCAGGATCCGAGAAACCCCGACGCGTCCACCACACGCCCGACATGATCCTCGGAGGGCAGCGATTTGACGAGCTCGACGAGCCGAGTCCGAAGCTGTTCCAGGCGTTTGACCCCCGCTTCCGCCCGCTCCATCGCTGCCCGATACGCCTGAAACGAGTCGCTCGCTCGCCACGATGCGTCGAGGCGGATCTCCGACTGACCCGGCGGGAGGTACGCGGCGATGGCCTGAAACGCCTCGTCGACCTCGCCCGCCACAGTGGCGACCCACTCTTTGCCCTCTTCGAGGTCGTCGAGGACCTTTCCGCGCATGTCCAGTTCCTCGAGCAGTCGGGCCACCTCGGCCAACACCCCGCCTCGGCCGCGATCGCGCACCAAGCGGTGGGACAAGGCAGCCATGCCCCCACTTTGCACCTCGAAGCCCAGATGATGCGTAGCCTGCTCCTCCAGGTGATGGGCCTCGTCGACGATGAGGTGCTGATACTTGGGCAACACGTGATGTTCCGAGGCCAAGTCCGACATGACGAGCGAGTGATTCGTGACGATCACGTGCGCATGTTGGGCGGCCTGCTTGGTGCGGAAGTAATAGCATGGGTGGAAAAACGGACAACGCCGGTTGATGCACGACTCGCTTTCGCTCTGGACGCGGGCCCAAAGACTCGGGCCGACGGACGACTTGGACAGCGTCTCTCGCGTGCCATCCGGCGTTTCGGTCAGCCAGACCAAGATGGCCATGACGCTGAGAATGTCTTCGATGGGCGTAGCCATCGTCGTCAGGCGAGCCTCGCTCCGAACCTTTCGCAGGCACACGTAGTTGTTGCGACCCTTCTGCACGACCAGACGCAGATCCTCGCCGAACATCTTCCGCAGCAGGGGAAAGTCGCGCTCGGCAATCTGATCCTGCAGGGAAAGCGTGTGCGTGCTGACGACCACGGGCTCTCCGGTCGCCATCGCCACGAGCACGCCAGGTACGAGATAGGCGAGCGATTTTCCCGTTCCCGTGCCCGCCTCGACCATCGCGTGCTTGCCTTCGGCGAGGGCCTGCGCAACGGCCTCCGCCATGGCCAACTGGCCTGGACGAGCTTCGAATTCGGGCATCAACGCGGCAAGCGCCCCGCCCTCTTGGAGCATCTCGATCGCCCTGCGGCCGATCTCTTTCAGTTTGGCCGGATCGATCTGCGCGAGCTCATCAGGAACGTCCGGACGTGGCATCGCAGCCGGCTTCGTGAAAAATAGTCCTTGTCGCTCTTCGAGATCTGCCGTTTGAGGGCCACACGTGCTTCGAACTTGTTCAAACCAGGCGGAGGTGAGCGGCGAAAAGAGGCCTGCGAGCCCGGCAAGCACGTCCAACAGTTCCCGGGGCAGGCGCTCCGCCTTTTCCTGTAACCGCAGAAGCAGTTGATGCGCGGTCTGTGCATCCGCGAGCGCTCGATGGGCGCCGCTCGCGCGCAAGCGCAAGCGGCGCGCCAAGTACTCGAGCCGGTGGCTCATCAGGCGCGGAGCGAGGATGCGCGCGAGTTGCAGCGTGCACAGACCGTCGCCCACCTGAAGCGACAGGCCGTGACGCGCCGCGCGCGTTTGCAGGAAGTTGCGCTCGAACGCAAGGTGGTGAGCCGCGAGTGGCGTCGTCCCGACAAAGGCGGCAAAGCGGCCCAAAGCCTCGCGCTCCGCCGGCGCCGCGGACACATCCTCGTCCGAAAGGCCCGTGAGCCGCGTGATTTCATCGGGAATGGGCTGTTCGGGGCGCACCAACGTATGAAAGGTTTCCAAAACCTCATTCCCCACCACTTTGAGCGCGCCGATTTCGAGAATTTCCGCGCGCTCAGGGTCAAGCCCCGTGGTCTCCACATCCACGATGATCCATTCCACTCGCGTTGCACACTCCCGCCGTTAGTTTGTCCGTTCATCCTCTAAGCCCATTGTACTCGATGGGCCGTCTGTGCGCTCGTGCGCTTCAGCGCCGTGGCGGCTGAATTCAGTGGCTAAGAACACCGGCGCGTGGCGACGCCCACCCGCTGTCACCGCCTTTTTCGCCAAGCATGCGGCCTCTCGAACGCGCCCGTCCCTCCATGCGAGCAAGCTCCAAATCTCGAACGCGATTGGCACAAAGCGCGTATCCGCGGCACAGCTCTTCGCCCAGGCCGCGGCCAGCACATCTTGCCCGAGGGCGAACGCGAGCGCGCCGAGCGCGCGCGCCATTACCTCGTCGGTGACCCCTCGTCGCGCCGCAAGATGAAGGTCGCGTTTGGCCTGCCGCGGCATGCCGGCCAAGTGGGCACACCACGCTGCCAGCAGGCGGCAATCGCCGTCTGCGCCATCGCACTCCCGAAACGCCACGGCCGCCGCGTCAAACGCGCCGGCACATGCACAGGCGCATCCCAAACGGTACCACCCGCCGGGCCAGTCGGGACACAGCATCAGCGCGCGCTGCCACGACAGCGCCGCCGCGGCGAAATGGCCGCGGCGGTAATACACGTCCCCCGCCGTGCGAAGCAAGGCAAACGCGTCCTCCACGCGGTCGGCCCGTTGCCATCCCACGGCCAACGCCCGATCCGCCTCGCTCCATCGCCCATCCCCGGCGCACGCGCGGGCGAAAAGCGCGTACGCCGAGCTCGGGCGCGAACCGAGTGCAATGGCGCGCGCTGCCGCTCGCTTGGCGCGCGCGTAAAGACCCAGTGCGAGCGCCCCCCGCGCCTCCTCAAGCGCCGATTGTGCCCGCCACGCCCACATGCCGTCCCCCGCGGTGAACCCGTTCATGCCATCGCCCCCTCGCGGCTAGGATCTGCGGCTCGGGCCTCGGCATGCCCGGAAATGCGAGCGCGTTTCGGGGAATCCTGACGCGTGAGCTAGACCTGTTCGCGCTCGGAGAACAGCACCTCGCCGCTCACCACGATGCGCGTCACGCCGGGCGCGGTCTCGAGGACGAGGCTGCCATCGGGCTGAATCGCCCGCGCGATGCCTCGCACGCGCTCTTCTCCCACCGCCACCTCGACCGCCTGACCCAGGGTGGCGCAAAGGGATGTCCACTCCGCGTAGACGGCTTCAAAGCCGCGCCCATCGCGCAAGTCGCGGTACAACCGGTCCATCTCGGTCAGGATCTGCGCGAGGGTTCTCGGGCGATCGAGCGGCGAGCCCGTCTCATGGAGCACGGTCGTCGCTCGATGACGGATATCCTCCGGAAGCTCATCGATGGGGAAGTTCGCGTTCAGGCCGATCCCGATCACGGCGTGATCGACCATCTCCCCTTCTGCCCGGATTTGCGCGAGAATGCCGCACACCTTTTTTCCGTTGAGCAGGATGTCATTGGGCCACTTGATCCACGCCGGGACCCCTTGGCTGCGCAGGGACCGGCAGACGGCGAGGGCCGCCAGGAGCGTGAGGTCGGGAGCGTGCCGAAGCGCGCAAGGATTGCGCACGAGCACGGTGAACCACATGCCTCCGCGGGGCGAGGCCCAGGCGCGATCGCGTCGGCCGCGCCCGCCGGTCTGTTCCCCGGCGGTGACGACGGCGCCGTGCGGCAGTCCCTTTTCCGCCAGCTCAAGCGCCGTATCATTCGTCGACGCGCGCGACTCGGCCCAGAGGATCGGCGAGCCGAGCAGACAATCCGCAGGAAGGTGCGGCTGGACCAACGGCGCCATGAGCTCGTCGGGCACCCGCACGACGCGGTAGCCCACCCGCGGCGACGCCTCGAACACGAACCCCACGTGTTCAAGCGCCTTAATGTGTTTCCAAATCGCCGTCCGCGACAGGCCTAGCCGCTGACTGAGTTCTTCCCCGGACAGCGGCCCATCGGCCTCGGAAAACGCCTCAATCAGCCGATCTCGCACCCGGCTGTCCTCCAAGGCCATGACCGTCATCCTCCTTTCGCCACGCCATGACTAGCCGGCGCAGATCTTCGCGGCGGTTCTTCATCTTGCCGCTGAGCACCGCCTTGACCAGCGCCTGCTGGTATTCGCCGATTTCCTTTCCTCGAGCCCCCATATCCATCAGGTCTCTCGCCGGGAGAGCGAGATCCGCTCGGTCCCACAGCGGCTGGTTGCAGATGGCGCGCTTCCAGCGGGCCCGTTCGAAGAGGTCGCCGCAGGTCAAAAACGCGATCATGCGGGCCGCCATCACCGCAGCATCGTAACCGGCCTCGTACAGCATGAGGGGCGACGTCGCGTCGGCTCCACCCAACCAAGCCCGCACCAAGCGCACCGCCCGCTCGACGCTGTGGGCGACATCCTTGCCATACGCGAGGGATTCCGCAAAACGTTTGCCGCAAAGAGGTGCATCTTCGTCGAGCCCCACAAACCACAGCGCTACGCTGGGCCAGCCCGGCGGGGGCGCTAGCGAGAAGGGGCGTCGAGCCGCAAGCCATGCAAAGCCTTGCTCCAGCCAGGCCAGCGGCTCTCCCCTTTGCCGCCACAGGGGCAGCGATGCGAGCCAGTCGAGGTGCTCGTGCCAAGGTGCGCATGCGAGCCGCTCGAGCTCCCGCCCAATGCGCTCCAGGGCAATCGGGCGGATGGCATCCACCTGTTCCACGAGGGCCCGCTCGGTCGCCGGATCACACGCGAGAGACAACTGAACGACAAAGCGAACCGCGCGCACAAGGCGCAACCCGTCCTCTCGAAACCGTTCGACGGGATCGCCCACCGCACGAAGCAAGCGACGCGCCAGATCTTGTCGGCCGCCGAACGGATCGACGAGCCGTCCCGATCGATCGAGTGCCATCGCGTTGATGGTGAAGTCACGGCGAGCCAAGTCGGCCACCACGTCATCGACAAACTCGACGTAATCAGGACGCCGGCCGTCTGCATACGGACCTTCCGCGCGAAAGGTGGTCACTTCCATCCACTGGTCCCGGACGCGCACCGAAACCGTGCCGTGTCGAATGCCGGTGTCGACGGTGCGATCAAACAACGATTTCACGATCTCCGGCTTGGCGTTGGTCGCGATGTCCAGGTCCGCAGGCGCGCGGCCGAGCAGCAAATCGCGCACGGCCCCCCCGACGAGGTAGGCCGAGTACCCGGCGCGTTCGAGCACTTCCATCGCGTCACGCGCGGGAGCCGGGATGACGAGGGTCGCCGGATTCAGCCTGCATCACCTCGCGGTAGAGCGCCTCATATTCGCTCACCTTTTGATGGACGTGAAACTCGCGGACGGCTCGCTCGCGCCCACGCTCCGAGAACGCCGCGTACAGGGCGTCGTCGAGCAGCAGTTGACAGGCGAAGCCCGTCATTTCGCGGATGTGGCCGACCGGCGCAAGAAAGCCCGTCTCGCCGTGCACGACCACCTCTGGAATTCCGCCCGACGTCGATCCCACGACGGGCACGCCACACGACATGGCCTCGAGCGCAACCAGGCCGAAGCTCTCGCTTTCAGAGGGAAGCAGGAAGAGATCCGCCGCCGCAAAGAGCGGCGCGACTTCATCCTGGCGGCCCAGGAAGTGGACGCGATCCGACAGACCTTGCTGCTCCACCTGCCGCTTGGCGGCGCCCAAGTCGGGACCCTCGCCGACGAGCAGGAGCTTCGCGGGCATCCGCTTTGCGACACCGGCAAAGACGGCGATCACGTCATGGATTCGTTTGACGGGTCGGAAATTGGAAATGTGCAACAAGACGCGCTCTCCATTCGGCGCGAAGTAGCGTTTGAGATCTCCCCCACACCCAGGGCGAAACACGTCAGGGTCGACAAAGTTGTAAATACAGTGAATCCGCTTGTCGGTCTCGAACAGCCGAACCGTGTCGGCGATCAGGCTTCGACTCACCGCCGTCACCGCGTCGCTTTGCTCGATGCCCAGCTTGATGATGGACTTGAGGCTCTGGTCCTGGGCGAGCACGGTGATGTCGGTGCCGTGCAGCGTCGTCACGACGCGGACGGGATGATGAGCCATCTCCCTCGCCAAGTGAGCGCAAACCGCAAACGGAAGCGCGTAATGCGCGTGTAACACGTCGAGCTCGTACTCGTCCACCACCCGCGCCATGAGACTGGCGAGTGCGAAGTCGTAAGGCGGCGTCTTGAGAACCGGATAGGTGATGGGCTCGATCTGATGGATATACACGTGCTCCACGAAGCCGCCGAGCCGAAACGGAACGTCGGTCACAATAAAGTGGACCTCATGTCCGCGCCGCGCCAGCGCCTTGCCGAGCTCTGTTGCAACGGCGCCAGAACCGCCCACCGTCGGGTAGCAGCTGATCCCCACGCGCAACGGCGCATCTCCTTTCCCGAGCGCGCTTGTCACCATAAAAGCTTGTCCAATCCGTAGACCAGACCTCTGAGCGTCATCACGCGGCGCACAGCCAGGACGAGGCCGGGCATAAAGCTCTCGCGGCTCAGGGAGTCGTGCCGCAACGTCAAAGTTTCCCCCGTTCCGCCGAAGATCACTTCTTGGTGGGCCACGAGGCCCGGCAGGCGGACGCTATGGATAGGCACGTCGTAGGCGACCTCCATCATGTCCTTCGTTCGGAGCGCCGTGCCGGATGGCTTATCCCGTTTCCCGTCGTGGTGCAATTCAATGATCTCTGCGCGAGGCATCCACCGCGCCGCTTCGCGCGCAAACCGCATCATCAAAAGCGCCCCAATCGCGAAGTTCGGACAGACGGCTGCCCCGACCTGCTGCGCTTCGGCCAGGCTCGTCCACCGCGCCACATCGCTCTCCTGATAGCCTGTCGCGCCGACCACGACGCGGACGCCACGCGACAGGGCGAGATCGACATGCCGAACCACGGACTCTGGACCCGTCAAGTCCACCCACACGTCCGGTTGCTCGGTGCTCAAGAGCTGCTCAGGATCGTCGTACACCGCGCCATAGGAGGCGAGTCGCCTCTCTACGTCGTCCGACTTCCTACGAACGAGAAGACCGCAAAGGGAAAGGTCCTCTTCGCGCCCAAGCGCTTCGAGCGCTGCCTGCCCCATGCGTCCAAGCGCTCCCGCGAGCGCCACGCGAACGGGCTCCCGATTAGCCATTCGCTCGCCCCCCTTCGTCGAGGTCGTCCCGCCCGGCGCGCGGTGTCCACCGATTGCGGTCGCGCGTGCGAAACTTGTTCATGGTCGCCGCAAACGCCTCCTCCAGATCGATGCCGAGCCGGTTGGCGAGACACGCGACGACAAACAGAATGTCGCCCATTTCGAGCGCGATATCGCCCTCCGGCTCGTCGGGCTTTTTCGGCTTTTCGCCATAATGGTGGTTGACTTCACGCGCCAATTCGCCAAGCTCCTCCGCGAGCCGCACGACCAGCGTCATGGGCTGGAAGTAGCCCTCCTGGAATTGGGCGATGTACCCATCGACTTCCTTCTGCATCTCCGACAGATGCACGCGCCTCGCCTCCTCGCGTCCCTCATTATACCGGACCGGCCCTCCTCAAACATAAACGAACGGGCTTGTCATAAGCATGTATGGACGATCTCGGGGCCAACATGGGGTCCCGCAAAGGAGGGAATCGCCCTTGCAGAGAGAGAGACGCGGGCACCAGAGCACCGTTCTCTTGGCCATCATGGCCGTCGTCTTTACCCTGGCGCTCGTGATCTACCCTAAGGTCGGCTACGAGGCTGGTATGCAGGGCCTCAAGGTGTGCTGGGAAATCATCATCCCGTCGCTCTTGCCGTTTTTCATTGTGTCGGAACTGCTGCTCGGTCTTGGCGTCGTCCGCGGCTTCGGCGTCCTCTTGGAACCGCTGATGCAGCCGCTGTTCAGCGTGCCTGGCGTTGGCGCCTTCGCCCTGTCCATGGGGCTCGCCGCGGGCTATCCCATGGACGCCGTGATCACGGCCCGCTTCCGGCAGACCAAGCAGTGCACGCGCATTGAGGGAGAGCGGCTCTTGGCGTTTACCAACACCGCCGATCCGCTGTTCATGTTCGGCGCCGTCGCCGTCGGCATGTTCAAGTCGCCTGCGCTCGGAGCGCTGTTCGCCCTTGCGCACTACATCTCCTCGTTCCTCGTGGGCGTCGCGTTCAAGTTTTGGGGCCGGCGCGATCCCGACCACCTGCGCGAGGTCCAAGAGCGTGAAGTGACGCGCCCGAAGGGCAACTTGTTCGTGCGCGCCTATCGCGAAATGCTGGCTGCGCGCGAGGAGGACGGGCGTCCTTTCGGAAAATTGCTCGGCAATGCGGTGAGCGAATCCGTCCAGACGATTCTCATGATCTCCGGTTTCATCGTGTTCTTTGCCGTCGTGATCGAAATTCTCGAGGTGAGCGGCATCATGGCGGTGATCGGCTGGCCGCTGGCGGAGATGTACCGACTGCTCGGCATCCACACAGGGCTCGTGCAACCGACGCTCGCCGGCGTGCTCGAACTCGACATCGGCAGCGCCCAAACGGCTGTCGTTCCCGCCCCCCTGATTCAAAAGCTGGCGCTCGTCAGCGGCATTATCGCGTGGAGCGGGCTGAGTGTTCACGCCCAGGTGGCGAGCGTCTTGACGCACACCGACATTCGCATGCGGCCGTACTTCTTGGCGCGGTTTTTGCACGCAGCGCTCGCCGCGGCCCTCACGGTCATCCTGTACGGGCTCGGCGTTGGGCGTTCCGCGCAAGGCGCCATGGCGTCCTTGGCGCATCACCTGCCGATGATGACCGACACATCGACCTCTGGATTCTGGCACACGTTTGTCCACGCCATGTCGGGCAGCCTCGAACTGTGGCTCGGCATCTGCGCCGCACTTTTCATGTTCTCGGTCGGCATGCTGCTTTTGCGCCGAATCCGCGTCGTCGCCTTCTTCGTCCGTTCGCAAGGTTGACGTGCGCAGCATCACTGCACACAAACAAGGCGGCCAGGCGTCCCATGGAGCGACGCCTGGCCGTTTGTGCAAGGCTTTGTCTCACGCAAGGGGAGGAAACCAGCGGTGTTGAACGAGCTGATCGAATAGAATCCACGCTGCCAAAGCGAACGTGTAGACGGCGAACCACCGCATCCGAGCGCGCACGACGAGGCGCTGCGTGAAGCGCACGGAGGCGTACCCCATGACGAGAGCGGCGAGCATGCCCGCGAACATCGGGCCAGCCGATACAGCCGCAGAACCGTGCGCTTCGAAGAGATCGTCCAGTTTCACGAGCACGCCACCGAGGATGGCTGGAATGGACAGAAGAAACGAAAACCTCGTCGCCGCTTCGCGTCCAAGTCCTCGCCAGAGCCCGCCCGCGATGGTGAGTCCCGAGCGGGACAGCGCCGGCAGAATGGCCACGCCTTGCAGCGCCCCTATCCACAGGCTGTCCGCCGCCGTCATGGTGGACTCGTTCTTGTGACCCGCGTCCGCGGCGTCCATCCACCAAAGAATGACGCCTGTTAGGAAAAACTCCAGGCCGATGGTCACGCCGGAAGCAAACAGATCATCAAACCATTCTTCAAACAGCGCGCCGATCACGGCCGTGGGCAAAAGCGCCAGGACCACCATCCACGTCTCGCGAGCTTTCGGGTGTTGAATCAGCCAACGAACTTCTTTCCGCATCGCGTACAGGACGGCAAACAGCGTGCCCAAGTGCAGCATCAGCACAAAGGCCGTGTTGTTCTCGACGTCGACGTGCATCAGTTTCTGCAATAAGACAATGTGCCCGGAGCTCGAAATGGGCAAAAATTCTGTTAAACCTTGAACGGCGCCAAAGAGCACGGCTTCTCCGTAAGTCATTCTCTTCGTTCCCCCTCGAAACGGCAACCTCCTTCCCGCCAGCGTGGCAAAAGCCTTGACCTCTAGATGTATATGGACGGGCCGAGTGGAACATGTCCGACGGGAACAGCATGTCTGAACGACCCTTTTCATACGATGTACCGACGAGGACAACGTGGCGAGGGGGAACACAGGTGAAGTCGGTGAAACTC
Source organism: Alicyclobacillus vulcanalis (assembly GCF_900156755.1). Taxonomy (GTDB): domain Bacteria; phylum Bacillota; class Bacilli; order Alicyclobacillales; family Alicyclobacillaceae; genus Alicyclobacillus; species Alicyclobacillus vulcanalis. The sequence goes on along the minus strand of NZ_FTOO01000008.1, from coordinate 46,981 downwards.
GCCTTGCAGATTGCCGCGGTTTATATTGGGACCATCGTGGGGGCCGGTTTTGCGTCAGGGCAAGAGGTCTATCAGTTCTTCGGCCAATACGGCCGGTGGAGCGCGGTCGGCATTTGCGCCGCCACGTGTCTGTTCGCATGGTGGGGATACCATTTGCTCGCGCTCGGCGCAAACTGGTCCGCCGCATCCTTTCGAGACGTGACAGCGAGCGCGTTGCCGCGCTGGCTGGCACGAGGCGTGGACGTCATGATCATCGCGATGCTGCTTGGAACCACGACGGCCATGCTGGCCGGTACGGGCGCACTCTTTCGAGAGCAACTGCACGCGCCGTATGCCCTGGGCGTGATCTGCGCGATGGCCGTGGCGAGTATCACGACCGCCTTCGGCGTCCGAGGGCTCATGGGTGCAAACGCACTCATCGTCCCCCTCCTGTGTCTGTTCGCGTTGGGCCTCGCCCTCGCGACGCTGGCCGATCCGGCCAAGCGGTGGGCCGTGTTTCATCCACACGCAGCGCATCCATCGGTTTTCGCAGCTCTCTTGTCTGCAATTCTTTACGCTGCGATGAACGTTGGGCTCTCCATGGGGGTGCTTGTTCCCCTCGGCGGAAAGTTGAATCAAGAACGCCGCGCCCTTCGCCTGGGAGCCGCGTTCGGCGCGCTCGGCCTTGGCGCTCTCTTGGCCGCCCTCACTGCGACGCTCTTCGCTCACGCCCCAGAGGCCTACACGTACGCCGTGCCGATGGGCCGGATCGCGGCCCTCTATCCGCGCGGTGTCACGCTCTTGTTTATTGCGCTGCTCTTTGGGGAAATCTATTCCACACTGGTCGGGAACCTGTACAGCCTCATCGGCGAACGAACGGTCACGAAACGACGGCGCTTTGGATATGCCGCCTTGTTGCTGTTGGCATGTGCGCTGTTTACTCCGTTCGGTTTTCGCGCGATTGTGCAATACGGCTACACGGCCTTCGGCTGGATTGCCCTGTGGCTTCTCGTCCTTTTGACGCTGTCGCGCCGCACGTTGAAGACGCGCTGACCCCGCCCGTATAATGGCTGATAGCACCAGCCATGACGGCAAGGGAGTCCCTCACCATGCGAAGATTTGAACGAGGTATTCAGTGGGGCGCCATCGCAGTCGGCGCCCTGATCTACGCCTTAGGCCTGAATGGGTTTCTTGTGGCCAACCACCTGGCTGAGGGCGGGTTTGTCGGCATTTCACTGCTCCTCTTGTACAAGCTGCACGTCCCGATCGGCGTGTCGTTTTTGATCTTGAACATCCCGCTGTTGATCGTGGCCTGGAGACAGTTCGGCCACGAGTTCGTGCTGAAGACCGCTTTGGGCGTGGCTGGCGTGTCGGCGTTCAGCGAGATCACGCAACCGGTGCGCATTCCCCTGCACGATCCGTTGCTCGCCGCGCTGTACGCGGGCGTGATCACAGGCATTGGGCTCGGCCTCATCTTTCGCGCCGGCGGCACCACGGGCGGATCGGATATCATCGCTCGACTGTTGCGCCACCACCGCGGCATTGGCATGGGGAAGACGCTCTTCGCCATCGACTTCGTCGTCATTTTGTCCGTGATGATGCTGATCGGCAAAGAGGTGGCGATGTATTCCTTGGTGGCCCTGTTCGTGGCAAGCCGCGTCATTGACTTTGTCATCGAAGGCGCCTCCAGCGGGCGCGCGATGATGATCGTCTCCGACCACCATCTCGACATCATCGAGGCGATTCACCGCGAGCTCGACCGCGGCACGACCCTCTTGCAGGCCCGCGGCGGATACACGGGGACAAAGCGCGAGGTGATTTACTGCGTGGTGTCCCGCGACGAGGTGTCTCGGGTACAGCGGATCATTGAACATCTTGATCCCCACGCGTTCGTGACGGTCAACCCGGTCCACGAAGTGCTCGGCGAAGGTTTCACGTTTGACGGAGAGGCGAGCTCGTCCGACAGGCGCCGAAAAAAATGGCTGTGAGGCTCACGCCACACAGCCCACGCCCGACCTCGGTTTAGGCCGGGGAATCTTCGAGATAGTCCCCGCGGTCAAACTGGATCAGCCGCTCGCTCGCCGCGAGAAACGCGCGCTTGTCGCCAGCGTCGAGCGCGGCATCCACGGCTCGCATCAGTTGTTCGCGCCGATACGCTCTCAACGCCTGTTCGATGACGAGGTCCGCCTGGACGGAGAGCATCTCGCGCACAGCCGGATCGAGGTCAGGCCGCGCGGGTTCCTCGAGGACAGAGGCAAACTCCGGACATGTGCTTCGGTCTTTGAAAAACAGCCCGACATAGATGTCCTCGTCCGGATGCTGGTACAAGTCCATGAACGCCTGCTCGACGTCCGTGGTGACCGGTTTGTTCCGCCGATAGTACCTGAACGGCGCCACGTGCACACACGTGGTGGATACCACGATGACGCGCGAAAACTGGCGAAAATGGTCTACGAAGTGAACGCGCTCGAGAATGTTTTCGCGCGACATCATGTAGCGCAGCAACATCTCGGCTTCACGGCTCTGCAATCGGTAGTTGGCTAGAAACCAGCGCAGGAAATGCTTCTTCTCCGCGACGCTCACGGTGGTTCCCATAGCCATTCTCCTCCCTGCTTCCCGAGGTCTCGGAAGCGTCCAGCGAGCATCCGCAAGTTTCGAATTGTGTGTTCATTGTATTCTGTGAACGAGCTCGCTTTTCCTGCACCCGACGTGTTTTTCCTTCCGCGATCCCTATGCCCACGACTCGCCCGTCGAGCGCTCCTGGACGTCGGCCGTCTCGCGAGCGGCGTCTGCCCATTGGCGCAGCATCTGCTCGACGTTCTGCGGGATCCCGTGGAGCGAGTGCCGCGCGACCAAAGCGCGCCAGGCATCGAAGTCGTGCCCTTCGCGTATGCCGCGGGCGACGGTGTGGGCCAGCACCCGGTACGCGCGGAAACCGTCCGACGGAATGCTCTCCACGAACGGAGCAAGAACCTCCTCCAGGCGTGGATCGGGCGACACGACGACCAGTTCAAAGTTGGGCTGTACGACAAGCGCCGGCCGGCGGTCGTTCAGGTCGGCGGTCGATTCGGCGTCGCCTTGTGATAATAATTCTTGACCGAGTTCGGTCGTTTGAAACCACTCTGGTGGAGAATCTGGCGCATCAGAGCCAATTCTGGCGACGCCGAGATGCACGAGCATGTTGACGATCCGCTTTTGCCAGACGTCCTCCACCGTGTCGTAGTAAAACGCGTTTAAGAAGGGTTGACACACGCTGCGCAGCGACCCGAGGTCAAGCCACGCGCCGCTCAGGCGGCGAAGCAGCCGCAACACATCGGGCAAGCGCGGTATGGGTCCCCGGTAGCTCACGACGTAGTGGCGCAGCAGACGGCGGAGCTTGACCATCGTCCGCCGAGACGCGAACGAGATCCAGCGCGCCTCATCGACGCGAACTTGCCCGTCCTGCTCGACGATCACGCCCTCCTCACAGGCAAAGTCGTAGACGAGCGCGAGGCGATCGGGATAGGCAAAGGTGTGTTTTCCGTAGCCAAACCTCCAGCGCGGGAGCTCGAGCGGCTCCTCGACGGCCATCAGCTGCATGAGCTGCTCCAAATTTCGCTTGTACATGGCACCGGTGGTCGTGAGGCGGACGTCGTGATCGCGCACGTAGGAGACGAGCGTCTCGAGGTCCACGAGCATGAGGTCCTCTTCGTCGCGCACAAAGGGCGGGTCGTCCAGACGTCGTATCACGCGGGATTGCCAAGCCTTCAGGTAATGAGCGTGGCAGGCGTCGTGCACGTCGTCCGGCACCATGAGGGGAAATTTCGTGGCGGGATCGGGATGCACATACAACCACCCGGCTGCGAGGGCGCGCTCGAGCGCGTCGGGCCCGTACGGGGCCAAAAGAGAAGCCATCTCCTCCCGCGCAAACGCGTGCCGCGGCTGGAGCACGATGCGCCGTAGGACTTCATCCCAATCGTTGCACCAACGCTCGACCATCCGCTGCCGTTCGTCGGGATCGAGCCAGGCCTCGAGAATCGACTGCAGGATGTCGAGCTTGGAATAAGGGACGCAGGGGACTTGAAGCGAATGTGCGATGCGCTGGAGCGTGGGGACGGACGCGTGATTCAGGCATTCGTTTAGGCGCATGCGGCTTCCCTCCGCACTGTTTTTGCCTATCGTTCCCTAAAAGATGCATTTTTAACCTGACCACACGAGCGTTTGTGGATGGCCCGCCGCGTGAGGACATCCGCGAGAAGGCGACCGGCTCGGGCGAGAAGGCGAAAACGAAAAAAAAAAAAAAAAAAGAGGAATTCGCACGCGGCGAATTCCCAAACAGGAGATTCTGCTAGGAGTGGAGAGAAATCAGAACATAACACCCTTCGACTTGAATGATACACCGCTCTGTAAACGCTGTCAATACCACATCTGCTCCGATTTTTCAGATTACTTCTTGGTTCTGGCCGCTTCGGCTCGCTCGCGGCGCCGCCTTGCCTCCTCCAGCAGAATCTGCACGCCGGCCGTGTCTTTTCGCTCCAAAGCCGTACGAAACGCTCGCGCCGCGGCCTCAAACTGGGCCAGCCATGCGATGACGTGATCGCGATTGGCCTCGAGCGTCTGAATCCAAAATTCCGAGGGCGACGCCGCCAGACGTGTGACGTCCCAGAAAGCCGGACCGGCGACCTCGGCGAGCATGGCGGGATCGGTCTGCCCGGCCAGCGCAGCGCACTGGCTGGCGAGGTGAATGCCGTGGCTCACCTCGGCCATCCGCCGGTCGTGCTCGTCCGCGTCGTCGACGTAAACCACGCGCGCGCCAAGCCGAACGACGAGGTCCTCGATCTCGCCGGGAGGCCTGTGGGTCTTCAGAAAGATCCAGGGTCGACCTTCGAACAGCGCCTCATCCGCGGCGAGCGGACCGCCCTGTGCCTTCCCCGCCATCGGATGCGAGGGCACGGCGCGCGTGCCCGCGAGCAGCCGGTCCATCGCCTCGACCACGGGGCGCTTGACACTGCAGACGTCCATCACCCAGTGCGCCTTTCCGCGCAACCGCGGCAGCAGTTGGATGGCTGCCTCCACGGGCACGGCGAGCACCGCGAGATCGTAGTCGGCAGGCGCGCTCTCAACGGCATGCCATAGGTGGCGAAACGCGGACAGGGTCATCGCCTGCTCGCGATAGGCGGCGTCGACTTCTACGGCGTCCAATTCGAGATGCGGCATCCGACGAGAAAGGGCGAGGCCCATCGACCCGCCGATGAGTCCCGCCCCGATGCAGAGCACGCGCTTCAGTGCCATGGCTGCCTCACGCCAGGCTGACCGCTGGCTCGAACTGTCGCATCACCTGATGGATGGCCCGAACCTGACGCGCCAGCTCGTCGAACGTCTCGAGCGTGATCGTCTGATTGCCGTCTGACCACGCCTGCGTCGGATCCTTGTGCACCTCGACGATCACGCCATGGGCGCCCGCCGCGATGCCCGCCCTCGCCATGTCCATGACGTAACGCGCGTGGCCCACGCCGTGCGACGGGTCGACGAGCACAGGCAGGTGGGAGAGATGTTTCACCACGGGCACCGCGTTCAGGTCGAGCGTGTTGCGCGTGTACGTCTCAAACGTCCGGATGCCGCGCTCGCACAGGATCACGTTGGGGTTACCCTCCGCCATAATGTATTCGGCGGACATCAGCCATTCCTCGATGGTGTTGGAGAAGCCGCGCTTGAGCAACACCGGCTTGCCGGTCCGGCCCACGGCCTTCAGGAGCGGGAAGTTTTGCATGTTGCGCGCGCCAATTTGCAACACGTCAACGTACTCGGCGACGAGCGGGACGAGCCCGGGCTCCATCACCTCGGAGACGATGGCGAGCCCCGTCTCCTCGCGCGCTTCCGCCAAGTACTTGAGCCCTTCTTCGCCAAGCCCTTGGAAGGAGTACGGTGACGATCTCGGCTTGAACGCGCCACCGCGCAGCATGTGTGCGCCGCTGCGCTTGATCGCATGGGCGATTTCCAACAGCCCTTCGCGCGTCTCTACGGAGCACGGCCCCGCGATAAGCGTCGGCTCCGGACCCCCGACGACGTGCCCGCGAATCTCGATCTGCGTGTCGTCCGGGTGGAACGGGCGGCTCGCGAGCTTGAATGGGTAGCTTACCGTCACGAGCTTTTCTACGCCCGGCAACGTCTCGATACCAAGCTCATGCACCTTTTCCTTTGCGCCAATGACGCCAATCACAGTCGTCTCGACCCCGACAGACAGATGCGCCCCGAGCCCTTTGCTCTTGAGGAGCTCCATCACGCGATCGATCTCGGCCTGCGACGCGCCCTCCTTCATGACGATGATCATGTTTCTCTCTCCTCCAAGCCTATTTTCTGTGTGCATCATGTGAATGGTTCGAAAAGTCTATCACAATCGGCGAAGGAGGACAATCCCGCTAGCGCAGGTCGATGGCCTCCGTGGCCGCTTGCTTGAGCTGTTCGGTGAACGCCGCCACCTCCGGGATGGGATCTCGCCCCGCCTCGATGGCGTCCGCGATTCTCCGCACGTAAGCACTCCCGACAATCACGCCGTCCGCAAATTCGGCGATCTCGCGGACGTGATCGGGCCGGCTGACGCCGAAGCCCACGCAGGCCGGGAGATCGGTGTGCTTACGGACGAGATCGACCAAGGCGCGCACCTGCTGGGAGACCTGCTGGCGCTCCCCCGTGACGCCGAGCGAAGAGACGCAGTAGACGAAGCCCCGGGCCGCCCGCACGATGGCGCGCACTCGGCTTTCCCCTGACGTCGGCGCCACGAGCGGGACGAAGCAGATGCCGTGCTGCTCAGCTGCGTCCGCCACCTCGCCCGCCTCCTCAAGGGGCACGTCGGGGACGATCACGCCGTCCCCCCCTGCGGCGGCCAGTTCCGCGAAGAAGCGGTCGACACCGTATTGCACGAGCGGATTCACATACGTAAACGCGATGAGCGGCTTTGCCGACCGCTTCCGAAGGTCCGCCACGAGTCGCAAGCAGTCCACAAGGCGCGTGCCTTGCTTCAGACTACGTACCGCGGCGGCCTGAATGACTGGGCCGTCGGCCAGTGGATCGGAATACGGAAAGCCGATTTCCAGCATATCCGCACCTGCGTCGAGGATGGCAGAGGCGAGATCGAGCGAACGCTCGTAGTCGGGATCGCCAGCCACGACGAATGGGATGAGCAGCTTGTGCCCGGCTTGAAAGGCCTCACGAATGCGATTCATGCTCTCCGCCTCCCTCGCGAGCAGCGACCTGCTCGACGTCCTTATCGCCGCGCCCAGACAGGCAGACAATGACGATGTCGTCCTGGCGATACCGGCGCGCCTCGCGCACGACGTACGCAATGGCGTGCGCGCTCTCGAGCGCAGGGATAATCCCCTCCAACTTCGACAGGAGGAAAAACGCTTCGAGCGCCTCCTCGTCGGTCACCGGCACATAGGTCGCCCGGCCCGTCGCCGCCAAATGCGCGTGTTCGGGCCCGATGCCCGGATAATCCAGTCCTGCCGAGATGGAATGGGCTGGCTGTACCTGGCCGTACTCGTCCTGCAGGAGCATCGTCTTGGCACCATGAAGGACGCCCGGCCGGCCCTTGGCGATGCTCGCCGCGTGATAGGCGGTCGAGAGGCCGTGGCCCGCGGCTTCGCAGCCGACAAGTTCCACATCCTCGTCCTCGATGAACGGATAAAAGATGCCCATCGCATTGCTGCCGCCTCCGACGCACGCGACGACGCTGGTAGGAAGGCGCCCCTCGTACTCGAGCACCTGCGCCCGCGCCTCGTCGCCAATGACGCGCTGAAAATCGCGCACCATCATCGGATAGGGATGAGGTCCCACCACGGACCCGATGATGTAGTGGGTGTCCTCGACGTGCGCCACCCAGTGGCGGATGGCCTCGTTGGTCGCGTCCTTCAACGTCCTCGTGCCGGAGGTCGCGGCCACGACTTCGGCGCCGAGCATCCGCATCCGAAACACGTTCAGCGCCTGCCTGCGCATGTCCTCTTCACCCATAAAAACCGTGCACGCCAGACCAAACCGCGCGGCGACTGTGGCCGTGGCCACCCCGTGCTGCCCAGCGCCGGTCTCCGCGATGACCCGTCTTTTCCCGGTCCGCAGCGCGAGAAGCGCCTGCCCCAAGGCGTTGTTGATCTTGTGGGCGCCCGTGTGATTCAGGTCCTCTCGCTTGAGATAGATTTTGGGACCCCCGAGGTGTTGGCTCAGGCGCTCCGCATAGTACAGGGGCGTCGGCCGGCCTGCGTAGTTCTCCAGATAATACCGAAGCTCCGCCTGAAACGACTCGTCTCGCGAAAGGCGCAGGTAATCTTGCTCAAGCTGCAACAGCGCCGACATCAGCGTCTCCGGGACATAGCGCCCGCCAAACGCCCCATACCGGCCTGTCTCATCAGGATAAGGATAACGACTCATGGCCCCACGCCTCCATTGCCTGGATCAACTCATCAATGCGACCGACGTCCTTGCGCCCGCCAAGCTCGACGCCCGACGACACGTCGATGCCCGAGGGTCGTACCCGGCGCAACAGCTCCTGCACGTTTTCGGGCCGAATGCCGCCTGCGACCCACCAGTCAAAGTCGAACGGCACGCGCGCGATGTCCGCCAGGCGATCCCAGTCAAACGTCCGCCCGTGGCCGCCTGTGACACCAGGCTTCGCGTCCGCCGGGGGCTTCGCGTCGAGCAATAGGGCATCTGCGTCGGCCGCATGCGCCTTCATGTCGTCCAAAAAGCGCCTCGGATCCTCTCCCGGGTCAAACGCCATCGCGCGCCACACTTGAAACCCGGCCTCGCGCAGCCGTCGAGCCACGTCCGACGGTTCTCCGCCGTGCAGCTGCACGACGTCGACACCCGCAGTCCGCGCGACGCGAATGAGCTCGTCCCCGAGCCCTCCCGCGACCACCGCCACCGTCTTGACGTCCGGCCGTCTGACGTTCACGGCCTCGACCAACTGCCGCGCGTCTTCTGGAGCCACGTAACGCTTCGACGCACGCACCAAGACGATGCCCACGTGCGTGATGAGCGGGTGACGCAGAAACGACAGGTCGTCGCCGGGACGAAGCCCGCAGATCTTCACCGAAGGCAGGGACCTCACTTGGCCACCGCCTCGAGCGGGACACACAGTTCGGCCACCTGAGCGCGCACCGAGGCGAGATCCGCATGCCGCATGAGCAATTCACCCACGAGGATCCCTCGTGCCCCGGCCACGGCCATCCGAACCGCGTCGGCCCGGCCCATGATGCCGCTCTCGGCGATGGCCATCACGCCCTCCGGCAATCGGCTCAGCACCCGCTCCGACGTGCGCAGATCCACCTCGAACGTCCGCAAGTCGCGGTTGTTGATCCCGACGAGGGTGGGCGACGCCGCGAGGGCGGCCTCCACTTCCTCTTCGCCGTGCACTTCAAGCAGTACCTCTAAGCCCTTGGCCTGTGCGTACTTCGACAATTCGACCAGCCGGTCCGCGGGCAACGCGGCCGCGATGAGCAGCACGACGTCGGCCCCAGCGGACGCCGCCTCGTCCACCTGGATTTCGTCGATCACGAAATCTTTGCGAAGAACAGGAATGTTGACAGACGCGCGCACGGAGACCAGATCATCGAGGGTTCCGTGAAAGTACACCTGATCCGTCAACACGGATACGGCTGAAGCGCCGCCCTGCTCGTAGACGCGAGCGCGCTCGGCGGGATCGACCTCCGTTTGAAACACGCCCTTCGAGGGACTCTTGCGTTTGATTTCCGCGATGACGCCCAGACGCTCCGACCGGCGCAATCGCTCCGCAAGCGAGCGATACGGTGCGGTCCGCGCCGGAAAAGCCCCTTCCCGTTCGACGCGCGCGCGCAGTTGTTCAACTTCCCGACGCTTCGTCTCGAGAATCTGGTGCAAGATGCTGGTCATGAGCTGACCGCCTCCTTCGCGCCCGCCAACTTCTGCGATCCGTCGACAAACGCGTCCAACGTCGCCAGCGCGCGGCCGTCGTCGATGATGTGCGCCGCCAGTTGGACGCCCTCCTCGATGGACGCCGCGCGCCCGCCCACGTAGAGCGCCGCTCCCGCGTTGTACAGCACAATGTCGCGCTTCGGCCCACGCTCCTCGCCGCAGAGAACCCCGCGCACAATGGCGGCATTTTCCTCCGGCGTGCCGCCGCGAACGGCTTCAATGGGCGCCGCGGCCAGCCCCACGTCCTCCGGCGCTACCTCGTACGTTCGGACGATCCCGTCCTTGACCTCGGCAACCAGAGACGGGCCGGCGAGCGAAAGTTCATCCAAGCCGCCCGCGCCATGGACCACCAGGGCGTGTTTTGAACCGAGGCTTGCCAGGGCCTCGCCCACGATGGAGACAAGCTGCGGCTGAAAGACGCCGAGCACCTGGCGCTTGGCGCCAGCGGGGTTGGTCAAAGGTCCGAGGATATTGAAGATGGTGCGAAAGCCAAGTTCTTTGCGCACTTGGGCAGCGGCCTTCATGGCGGGGTGATACACTTGCGCGAACAAAAAGCAGAGGCCAACGGTCTGAAGGAGCGTCTCCGAGGCGGACACGGGCAGGTCAATGACAGCGCCGAGCGCCTGCAACACATCCGCACTGCCGCTTCGGCTTGAAGCCGCGCGGTTGCCGTGCTTCGCCACAGGAATGCCGGCCGCCGCTGCGACGAAGGCGACCGCTGTCGAGATATTGAAGGTGTCCTTTCCGTCGCCGCCCGTGCCGCAGGTATCGAGCGCCTCCTCAGGCGCCTGCAGACGAACGGCATGGCTGCGCATCGCACGCGCAAAACCAGCAATTTCCGAAGCCTTTTCGCCGCGGTGAGCCATCACGCTCACCACGGCCGCAGCCTGGATGGGCGAAACGTGGCCATCCATCCAAGCCTCAAGAAAAGATTCCGCTGTCTTTTCATCCATAATTTTACCTGAGACGACAGCACCAAGCGTTTCCCGGACCAGATCCTGCATAACTCGACTCCTCTCACCAGAGCACCCGGCTGGCGCTCTCCTCTGCCTCAACTCAGCTCGACTGACGTCCACAGAGCTGTTACGACTATGTTAGCCGCCTCCGCCTCATCCGTCAACCAAGGAGCGCAAAACTTAGGCGCTCAACTCCTCCCCCGATCACCTCGGCGGTCAGCGCGTCGCGATGTCCGGCCGCAGTTGAACGGCTTCGCCCAGGTACACGTGCACCAGCTCATCCTGCCGTTTGTCCGTGTTCAAATGCACCAACACACGAATGCTCCGCGGCAGCGATCCCGGCACGTTGATTTCGGTGGCACACATGAGCGGCACCCACTGCCACCCAGGGAGCTGACGAACGGCGAACGCTGGAAACGCCGCGTTCAGGTCAGGCGTCATGGTGAGAATGACGCTTGCCACGTCGTCGACATCGATGTCATTCGCTCGAACCATTTCTTCCATCAGCTCACGCGTGGCCTTCAGAATTTCGTCTCGGTCATTGTGGGCCACCGTCGTGGCGCCGCGCAGTCCTCTGACCTTCATGGACGGTGTCCCTCCCTCACCTGTTCGTACGCCACCCGGACCTCGTCCGGCTTGACGCGGACAATCTCCACGCGCCCGATGGCGGCGGGCAGCGCGAACACCCACCCGTCGTGGGTATGCTTCTTATCCACTTCCACGAGCTTCAGCACGGCATCCACGTCCGCATACGGCGGGCGCGTGGGAAGGCCGTGGCGCTCGAGTGCAGACGCGATGCGTTGGGCGTCGGCCCAAGATAACAAGCCGCGATTTGCGGCGATGGCGGCTTCCACCACCAGTCCAATCGAGACGGCCTCTCCGTGCCCCAGCGCATATCCAGAAAACTGTTCCACAGCGTGCCCCACCGTGTGTCCGACGTTGAGCACCTGGCGAAGTCCGCTCTCCCGTTCGTCCTGCGTGACGACGTCCACCTTCACGCGCATGGCGCGCGCGGCGATGTCGACGAAACCAGACGGATCGGCCAACTGAGGCATTGGCTGGGTCTCGAGCCGCAAAAACAGGTCCGGATCCGCGATGATGGCGTGCTTGATCACCTCAGCCATGCCGTTTCTCCACTGGCGCGCATCCAGCGTGGTGAGCGCTTCGGTGTCAAACAACACCGCGCGCGGCGGATAAAAGGCTCCGACGAGGTTTTTCCCCTCTTCCAAATTGACGCCCACCTTGCCTCCGATGGCACTGTCATGCGCGAGCAAGGTCGTGGGCACCTGGACATACGGCACACCGCGCATGTACGTGGCTGCCACGAACCCCGCGAGGTCTCCCACCACGCCGCCGCCGACCGCCAAGATGACGTCGCCGCGGCGAAAGCCTCCGCGAACCAGGCCGTGGTACAGCTCCGCCGCCGTGGCCAAGCTCTTGTGCGCATCCCCGGCGGGAAACTGGAGGGTCAAGAGACCGCGCCCTACGCCCTGCAGCGCAGCAAGAAGTCCGGCGAAAAACGGCGTCTCCCGCACGATCTCGTCCGTGATCACGGCGATCCTTCGGTCGTCAAGCCGCAGGTCCGCCAGGATTTCCGGCAGCGCGTACCGAACCCCCGCGCCCACCACGACCGGATACGCCCCCTGCGCGCTCTGCACCTCGAGCCGGACGCGCCCGCTCATCGCTGGCTCACCCGCAACTGGTACGCCCGCACCGCGTCTTCGATCTGTTCGAGGGAGTCTCCCCCAAACTTCTCCAAAAACGCTTCCGCGATCACCCAGGCCACGACGTTTTCGCCGACCACGGAGGCCGCCGGCAGCGCGCAGATGTCGGATCGCTCGATCGCCGCTGGCTCGGCCTCTTTCGTCTTCATGTTCACGCTCGGAAGCGGATTGTAAAGCGTGCTGATCGGCTTCATGGCGGCGCGGACGACGATGTCCTCCCCATTCGTCACGCCGCCCTCGAGGCCGCCCGCGCCGTTATGCGAGCGGACATACCGCGTGCCGTCGTACAAAATGGGGTCGTGCACCTTCGATCCCATGCGCCGCGCCGCCTCGAATCCAAGTCCAATCTCCACGCCCTTCATCGCCTGGATACTCATCAAGGCACCCGCGAGCCTGCCGTCCAACCTGCGATCCGGCTGCGCATAACTCCCGAGGCCGATGGGGCAGCCCCGCACGATGACTTCGAAAATGCCGCCGACCGTGTCGCCGGCCGCCTTCGCCTCGTCGATCCGAGCCATCATCCGCTCGGCTGCGGCTTCGTCCGCACAGCGAACGGGGGACGCGTTGGCGCGCGCCTCAAGTTCGTCGAGGGTGTCAGGAAACTGCGTTGCCTTGACGTCGCACAGCTCCACCACATGGGCGACGACGCGAATCCCGAAGTGCTCCAAGAGCTGCCTGGCGAGGGCCCCTGCCGCGACCATGGTCGCCGTGTTTCGCGCGCTCGCGCGCTCGAGGACATTGCGAATATCGTCGTGATCGTACTTGATGGCGCCCGCCAAATCCGCATGGCCCGGGCGCGGCCGGTAAATTTCGCGCAGCCCCTCCGGCTTGTCGCCAAACGGCGCCATCTTCGCCGACCAATTCTTGAAGTCCCGGTTCTGGACGACGAGCGTGATCGGCGTGCCGAGCGTCTTGCCAAAGCGGATGCCGCTCGTCACCTGCACCTCGTCGGACTCAATCTGTTGGCGATACCCGCGCCCGTATCCCTGCTGCCTGCGTCGCAATTGTTCGTCAATTTTTTCTTTGTGGATCACGACGTTGCTCGGAAAGCCGTCGATCACGACGGTGAGCGCCGGTCCATGTGACTCTCCTGCCGACAAGTAGCGCAACAAAGGCTGCCCCTCCACTTCCTGCTCTCTCCCATAAGCGTTCGTCTCTGCGAATTACCGGTAGTATAGCATACTCGAGGCGGGCATCGCGCCCGCCCCAGTCATCCGCCCAACAGTCCCTCCGCGGTCGCCACGAGGAGCCGGATCAGCCCGTCCACGTCCGCCAGATCGGCCGTCGCCGCAAACGCGCCCGCCCGGCGAACCGGATAGCCAAGCCCGATCGCGACACAACCGCCGCGCGAAAGCTGAATGGCCCCCGTATCGCTCCACGCCTCGCGAGATACCTCGTACTGAAGCGCGAGCCCGAGCCCATCCGCCGCCTTTTCGACGGCCCGCTTACCCTCAAGCGGCACGACGGTCGCCCGATCCATCACCTTGAGCACGGGGCCCTTGCCGAGCGCCACGACCGGCGACCTGTGCAGCACATCGTCCGCGTCTGCCGCATCCACCACGATGGCGTAAGCCGGCTCCAGCTGGAAAGCGGCAGCCCGCGCAGCCCTCGCCCCGACGACGTTTTGCGCCGTGAACGCCAGGCTGACGTTTTTTCCTTTTGCACTGAGCCTGCGGAACGCTTCGGCAGCGGCCCAGCAACCCAACCGATTGTCGATCGCGCGGCCCGTCACGAGGCTCTCTCCCCACGACACCGGCTGCACCATCAGGACGCCAGCCGTTCCAATCGGCGCGAGCCGCTCCGCCTCTTCGCGCGATCGCGCCCCGACATCGATCACGAGCGCGTCGATGTCGAGATCGCCCTCCTTCGGCTCTTCCGCGTGCACCAATCCGACCGCGCCATTCGTGAAGACCACCTGCCGGCCCACACATTCGCGCGGCTTCACATCGCCCACCGAGACGACGTGCAGATAGCCGCGGTCATCGATATCGATGACCATGAGCCCCGGCTCATCGACGTGCGCCGCGAGCATGAGATGAGGACCGTCGCCGCGCTTGCGCGCGATGCCGCTGCCGAGCGCATCCACCAAGACCTCATCCGCCGCCTCGCGGACCGAATCCAACAGGGCGTCCACCAACGTTCGCTCGCTCCCGCTGGGAGCGACGTAGTCCAACCACCGCATCACCGCGTCCCTCATGGGCGAAATCCTCCCTTGGCGATCTCGTCGAGCACCGCGACCACAAGATCGATGGCGTGCTTCACGTCGTCGAGCGACACGACCTGCGTCGGGGCATGGATGTACCGCACGGGCACTGAAATCGCGCCGCCGACGACCCCTTTTCCAATCCGATGAATGGCGCCGAAATCGTTCGATCCGCCCTTCACCCGGCGCCACTGAACCGGAATGTTGCGCGATTTCGCCGTCTCCCAAAGAAATTCGGCGAAGCGCCGGTTGGCGATGGTTAAGCCATCCTGCACCGTGAGGGCAGGCCCCTTTCCAAGCACGGTCGACTGGCCGTGAGAGGGCGTGTCCACCACGTCGTGCGCGACGGTGCCCTCGATGGCGATGGCGATGTCCGGCTGGATCTGGTAGGCGGCAGCGTGCGCGCCGCGCAGGCCAATCTCCTCCTGCACCGTGAACGCGCCAAAGACCGGAAGCGTTCCTTGCCAGCGGCGCAGCGCTTCAAGCAAGATATAACAGCCCACGCGGTCGTCGAACGATTTCGCCTTGGCCATGCCATGCGAAAGCTCCTGATACTCGGTGGCAAACACGACGGGATCGCCCGGCTTGACGTGGCGTCTGGCATCATCAGCGTCGCGGGCGCCGATGTCGATGTACAACTGCTCCATGGGAATCGGCTTCTCTCGATCGGTCGGCTGCTGGAGATGGATCGGTTTTGCGCCGATCACGCCCGCAATGCGCGATTCGCCGACCCAGACGGGCTTGGACACGAGCACGCGAGGATCGACGCCGCCGAGCGGCCGAAACCGAAGCAGCCCGCCCTCGTCTCGCCCTTCGCCAATGTGCGTCACCATGAGGCCAACTTCGTCCATGTGCGCGTCGAGCATGACGCGGGGGCCGGCGTGATCGTCCCCTTTTTGCACGATGACGTTGCCCAAGACGTCGGTGCGCGCCGCAAGGCCCATCGCTTCCAGTTCGCGGCGCACGACGCGGCGCACTTCGTCCTCAAAACCGGTGGGGCCGAAAGCCTCCGTGAGCTCCTTTAGTAACATGTCAACTCCTCCACCTGCGAGGCGTCGACCTCCGCCACATAGTGGGCAAGGAGTCGCGCGCACTGCCAAATGTCGTCGTACGCGACCGTTTCGACCGACGTGTGCATGTAGCGAATGGGCGGGCCGATGAGGGCTGTGGCGAGGCCGGGACCCGCGATTTGAAACGCGTTGGCATCCGCGCCAACGGGCCGCTGCGACAACTCAACCTGGTAGGGAATCCGGTGCCTGTCCGCGCATTCCACCAAGCGGCGGAAGACCTTTCGGTGCAAGTTGGGCCCAAACGAAATGGCCACACCGCTCTCGAGCGCGAACGAAGCGTCCGCAGGTTGGCCGGGGAATGCGCCAAACGTGACATCGAGCGCTATGGCGATGTCCGGCATGAGGCCGAACCCCGCCGTTTGCGCACCGCGCAAGCCGACCTCTTCCTGCACCGTGAACACGGCGTACAGGTCTGCTTCGTGCGCCATGCCCCTCAACAGGTGAAGCGATTCGAGCAGGACGGCCGCGCTCGCCCGGTTGTCCACCGACTTGCCCGCGATGCGCCCATTCAAGAGGTCGAACGGCGCGCGCTGGATCGTGACGCGATCGCCCACGCGCACGCGCGAGCGGACCTCCTCCTCAGGCAAGGCGAGATCGACGTACAGGTCTTCGAGCTTGGGGGCCTTTGAGCGCTCGGACGGCGAGGTGAGATGGGGCGGTTTCGCGCCGACGACGCCCCACATCCGACCGCTCGCGGCATGCACGACGACCTCCTGGCCGACGAGCGCGCGAGGATCAAAGCCGCCCGACGGCGCCAGGCGGAGAAACCCGCCGGATTCCACTCGCGTCACCACGAGCGCGATCTCGTCGATGTGCGCCGACACGAGGATGCGCGGGCGGCGGCCGGTCCCCGTGCCTGGGATGAGGCCGATCAGGTTCCCCAGAGCGTCGGTCCACATCTCAGTCGCATATTCCGATAGATGCGGAAGGATGAGGTTGCGGACCTCCTCCTCAAAACCGGGACCTCCGTGCGCCGCGAGCAGTTGCTTGAACAACCCCTTGTATTTGGTCAACGAAGAGACACCTCCTCAAGGCCGTGCCGCGCTCGGCGATTAGAAGCCGGAGATTCCAGACATCGGATCTTGCGGCGGCTCGACGCGCTGCGCTTCATCGCACCACGCCTCGATGTCGTCGCGCCCAGACACCGTTTGCCACAGCTCGCGCATGTCGTCGGCGACGCGCGCGCGGACCGTGCACAGCGCGCGATCCTCGACGCGCGGCCAGGAGAGCGCGTAGGCATGAAGCGCCTGCCGCCCAAACGCCCTTTCGTAGAACGAAGCTTGGCCGAGCGGATCGCGCCGATTCGCCATCGCGTACGTGTAGTCCCGGTCCCCGACCAAGGGCATGCCGTGTGAAGCCATCTGCGCGCGTATCTGATGCGTGCGCCCCGTTTCGAGCACCAAGGCCACCAGCGCAAGCGGCCCCGCCTGTGCCAGAGGAAGTGCGTGCGTGACGGCGCGATCGCCGCGGTCCGGCGGCACGACAATTCTGCGGGACGGGCGTTGAGGATTGGGCGCCAGGCCGTCGACAAACGTGAGCCAGCGCCCGGTCTCGCATCCCTCGGGCGCGTAGACGATGGCCACGTACCTTCTGTCGACCAGCCCCTGCCGCAGTGCGCGGTCCAGCTGATGGTGTGCGTGCGCATGCTTTGCGATGAGGACCGCGCCCGACGTGTACTTGTCCAGCCGATGCACCGCATGCGGCACACCGCGCGTATCGCCCAGGTAGTGCGCGGCGGCCGCCAACAGCGAGCCGCGGCGCTCGTGCGGGGAAGGATGCGTCAGCATGCCCGCAGGCTTGTTGACGACCATCACGTCGGCGTCCTCATAACAGATTTCGAGCGGGATGGCCTCGGGATCCACCGCGACCTCTTCCTCGGGACGTTCCCATGTGACGCGGTCTCCGTCCTGCACCGTCACGGAAAGATAAACCGGTTCCCCGTTTAAGTAAAATCCCCCCGCCTGAATGATGCGCCTGAGCATCCTCCGCGACATGCCGAGCCGCCCGCTCAACACCGCCGACAATCGCCGACCCGCGAGTTCACTCGGCACCACGTATTCTTCCAACAACCGATCCCACCCCCTGACGCGTCAAAGGCCAAGATGGCGCACGGCGAAGTACAAGTACGCCACGCCGATCGCGACGAGCCCTCCGAGTACCGCTGCGTACAAAAGCTTATCCAGGGTGCGCATGCCAACTCACCTCATTTTAACTTTCGCGACGCTCGCCCGCACTATGCGGGGTTTGCCGCGCGCAGGAACGGGCTATAACAAACATGGGCCCGTTTGCCCGAAAAGAGGTGCTTTGTCGATGTCGACCCTTCCCTACACGTATCGCGTGGTGGGCCGCGAATCCGCAGCCTGGCATACGCCGCCCTGCACTCACGGGTGCGATTATATCATTCAAATCCTCGGACCGGAGCAGGATGTGCAGATGGAATTTTGCCCGCTCGAGGCGGAACAGTTCGCCGGGATGTTGCTTGAGGCCGTCGATTGGAGTCATCGATTCGACTAGCTTGTCATACTTGTCCGCACGCCCGCGTACATCTCTCCATAAAACAAGCTCCTACGCTTGGTGCAAAGGGGAGATGTCCATGTTCCGCCGCCGTTGGCAAACCTTCGTGGCTTCCGCCCTCGCGTTGGTCGCTGTCGTCGGCCTTTGGACGAGCGAGCGCATTTCCCGGACGACGAATGGCATCGCGCCCGTGGCTGAAGCGCGCGCCGTGGACCCGCGGGAGTCGTTCGCGTCGGACACCATGCGCGCGGACTGGGGCGCCAAACGCTCACGTTCCTCGGGGCCCATCGAGGTGGAAACGCTGAACCTGAAATTCAATTCCACCGCCGAGCGGGATCAGGTCACCGCGCCACTGCTCGAGAAGCGCACAGCCACCGCAAGCGCGCAGGTCCGACCTGTTTCCGCCGATCTCGTCCGCGTGCACACCGGCCAGTGCCTGTGGACCATCGCCAAGGAACACCACACCTCCGTGGCCGCCATTGTCCGGCTCAACCACCTGCGCTCGACGGTGCTTCACATCGGACAAGCTCTTCGCCTTCCCCACGGTGCCACGCACGCACTCGCGTTGCCGAAATCGCCGGAAGCGAGTCCCTCGTATCGACTGCCAAGTCTCACCTACACGGTCCAACCGGGAGACTCGCTTTGGGAGATCTCGAACATCTTTGGCGTCTCCGTCTCCGCCATCTGCAGCGCGAATCACTTGTCGCCGTCCGATGTGCTGTATCCTGGCGAACGACTCGTGATCGATCCGTCGAGTTCCTTCGGCGGAGCCCAGGCGCAAAACGTGCTCCTGCGCGAAGCGCCCCACTGGCTCATCCCCATTTACAAGGAGGCCGGCGCCAAGTACGACATTCCATGGACCGTTCTCGCGGCGATTCACAAAGTCGAGACAGACTTCAGTACGGACGGCGACATCGAATCGTACGCGGGCGCCATCGGCCCGATGCAGTTTATGCCATCGACCTTTGCCATCTTCGGCGTGCCGGCGCCCGGCCATAAGGTCGCCGACATCCACAACGTCGAGGACGCCATTTTCTCGGCCGCTCACATGCTGCACCAGGAAGGCTTTAGCGCCGATCCCTACTACGCCATCTGGACCTACAACCACTCCGCCACGTATGTCGAAGACGTGTTGCACCTGGCCATTACCTGAGCTGAGCGATGCCTGGCAGCATCTTCTTGAGGGCAGTTTGGAGCGCGAGCGGCACGTCCGCTGGAGAGGTCGCGATGGCAAACGCGTGCCCGTACAGGTACCGGACGGCATCCGTGAGCGCCGCGTCCGCCTCTCCGGCCACCACGAGGTGCACGACCCGAATGCCGCGGGCCCTGGCATCGGCCACCGCGCGGCGCGTGTCTTCGTAAGCGCCCGCGTATCCCTCCGCAGCCGGCCTCGCGTCGCTGACGACGAACAGCCACTTGACGGCCTCAGGCCGGCGCATGAGGCGCGAAGACGCGTAGCGAATGGCGGCGCCGTCCCGGTTATCCCATTCTGGACGGAGGAAGAAGACGCCGGCGAGGGCGGCCGGATCGCTCGACTGCTCGAAGCGCACGACGTCCCACACGATGGTCTCCAGCGACGCCGAGGTCCCCGCAGCGTCGTCCTCCCAATACCCGGAAACCGCAAACGATGCGGAGAGCGCGCGAAGGACGTCGCTCAGCATCACAATAGCCTCCTTGCACGCGGGCAAGTAGGGCTCCATGGATCCCGAGGTATCCACCAAAATTTGCACTGCCACATCCCGCCGCAGCGAGACATCCTTCTTCGCCAACACCCGCGGATAGGGCGCAAAGGCCACCCGCTCCGGATGCCGAAGCGTGCGCCCATGGCGCGACAGACCGCCTCGCCACGCGCGGCGCCGCTCGAGGGCCCTTGAGAACAGCTCCAAGAGCCGCCTCCGGTCGCGGGCTTGCGCTTGGCGCACGCTTTGGAGCCACGCGTCCGCCTCCGCGGATGTCGGCACATCGCGCCGAACGCGAATCACATACCCTTGAACGTCCGTCGCCTCGGCTTGCAGTGGCTCATCGCCCATCGCGGCAGGCGCCTGTTCGCCTCGCGCAGGGCTTCTCCGCGGAGGACCCGAGAGGCGAGAGGATGCATAACGGTCGAAGTCTTGCACGCGATCATCGCCGGGCCGGCCCCCATGCCCCGCTTTCGCGGCGCGCGTGCCTGTTTGGGCAGGCCCTTGCAGCAAGGCGCCGCGTTCTGCGTCCTTGGGCCTCGTCCACAGGTCCACCCGCTGGCGCGCCGGGCGTTCCGCTTCGTCCCGCGAGCCGAGCTTCGCGTGCGATCGCGCCGAGGCGGCTTGGGCTCGCGCCTGCGCTTCGGGTGCGCGATCCGCGCGCTGCCCGTCGAGATCGAACCACACCTCGGACAGATCCGCCACTTCGCGCGAGGACACGGCCTGTGACAACCGTTCGAGCGCCCACCGCGCTGCGCGCTCCGTGTCAAGGGAAAGCGCCGCGCGGACATCGTCCGTCCATTGGAACAGGTCACCGCAAAGCGCAAGATACACCTCTTCGGCAGGCACGGCTCCGTTCTCAACCGGCGGGCGCCACGCAGCCTGTCGCTTCACGCGCCGACGGTGAAAGGCCACACGCTTCGCGAAAAGCGAAGACAACGAAGGCCGCTCGCCTGACAGCCTGCGCATGAGCCGCACATCTTCCACGGTCAACAGCCATTGCCACGCGAGCTTGGGCGCGCGGTAGGCTTCGGCTTCCTTTCGCGCTTGGGCCAGGGCGCGCCCGTCCGTCCATCGCGCGTTGCCGCCTGCGCGCAGGTACACCTCCGCCCGCTCCAGCGATCTGCGCCCAACACGCCCGGCGCTCCGATACGCCTCCGGCAGCACCAGCTCGGCCGAAGCGACATGGAGGCTCGAAAGGCGCCCATACCGGCACGCGAGCCGCATGTCCCCGGACAGGACGCGGGCAAGTCCCGTGTACAGAGACAGCAACGGCTCGTCCTCGTAGGAGCTCGTGAAGCGAAACATGGGCTGGCCTCCTAGGCATCGCCAAAGTAGCTCGCTGCGATTTCCATCACAAGGTCTTGTTCGCGCGGGTCGCTCAGCTTCCCGGCAATCGCGTACCGGACGGCGCGCATGGCGGGCATATGGGCACAGAGATCGCAGGCGTCGAGCAGCGCCCGGATGGAAGCCGCTTCGGGCGGCAACTCGCCCACGTCGCTCGCCCGGACGAGATCTGCGGACAGCCGGACAAACCGGTCGACGACGGCATCAGACAGGGTTGACGAGGGCGTAGCCTCGCGAATGAGCTCTGCCAAGGCGTCCCCCTGGACGTAGGGCACGTCAAACACGACAAAACGGTTTAAAAGCGCCTCGTTCAACGGAGAAGTCCCCGCGTATCCCTCGTTCATGGCCGCGACGACGCAAAAGTTCGGATGCGCCACGATCACGTCGGCCGTCAAGGGATTCGTGAGCCGACGCCTGTGGTCCAGCGCGCCGTGCAGGATCGGCAACACCTCGGGCCGCGCCACGTTCAGCTCGTCGATGTAGAGCATGCGCCCCAGGCGCATCGCCCGCACGACGGGGCCTTCGACGTACTCCACGACCGTCTTCCCCTCGGCCAAGCCGAGCGTGCGATACCCAAGGAGCGCCTCCATGTCGAGATCGACCGAACAGTTCACGGACTCCATATCGAGCTCGAGCCGCTCGGCGAGCGTCTCGGCGAGGCGCGTCTTCCCACTGCCCGTGGGGCCGCGCAGCAACACGTGTTTCCCCAGGCGAAGCGCGGTCTCCGCGTCCTCGACCAGATGCGGCCGATCCGCCACGAAGCGCGGGAAGGGGCGTTTGGCTTCCGATCTCCCTTCGCCTTCATCTGCCATTCATCCATCGCTCCTTCCCCAATGCGGGCGCGTGTCCTTAGCGCACACCTCCTGCGCGGCGTACGATGTTCCAGAACCGCGAAGAGGAGGTGGCTAATATGTACGGCGTGTTTGGTAGCTACACGCAGTGGGCCGTCGTGTTCCTGATCATCTTCGTGCTGTTCTTCCTGCTGGTGCCCGCGTACGGTGCCGCTGCAACCTGCTGACCAAGTCGAAAAGGCCGCCCGCTGGGCGGCCCGCCTTCCCATGTCGCATGCGCGCGCGGCGCATGAAAGGGTCCCCTGCGAGCAACATTAACAACGCGACGCCAAACCGCAGAACGTGGGGGATCCGACATGGTATTCATTGCTTGGTTCATCGTGGCCTTCGTCGCCGCCGGCATCATCGTGTACTTCGCCAACCCGCGCCGGCGCGAATGAGGTTACGCTTGTTCGATCCGGCACAGCACGTCGTCCATGCGCACGTGATCGCCAGCTTTCGCAACAATTTCCTTCAGCACGCCGCTCACGTCCGCCGGCACTTCGACGGTCACCTTGTCCGTCGTCACCTCGAGCAGGGGCTCATCCTTTTCCACGCGATCTCCCTCGGCCTTGAGCCAGGAAGTGACCACCGCCTTGGTGACACTGTCCCCCAGCTGGGGAAGCCGTACCTCCACCACCATGTCCATCCTCCTTCAATTCGCCCGAAGCCCAATCGGCTCTCGCCAGATGGCATCCGCCTCGGCCGCCGACAACTGCCGGTCGTCCACCATGTTCTCGAGGACCACGCGCTGTCGCGCCCTCGCGAGCGCGTAATGCTTCAACGGGTCATACGCGGACGGCGCGTTGGGCAGCCCTGCCACGAGCGTGAGTTCACCCGCGTTGCAGTCCCACGGCGGCCTGCCAAAATACGTCTCACACGCATTATACAATCCGTACGCCCCATGGCCAAAGTAGACCACGTTGGTGTAGAGCGTGAACACCTCGCGCTTGGACATCGTGTCATACAGGCCAATGGCGTACCAGGCCTGCAACACCTTGCGCTTAAGCGTCTTTTCCTTTCCGAGGATGGTGTTGTCCACGAGCTGCTGCGTCAACGTCGAGCCACCTTCGACGTACCCATCGCGCTCGACATCGACCACCAAGCTGCGGGCGATACCCACAGGATCGATGCCGGGATCGGACCAGAAGCGCCTGTCTTCCGTCGCGATCACGGCGTCGCGAAACACGGCCGGAATCTGACCGTAGGTGATGGGATGGACGTCGTGATCGCGCATCCGAATTGCGGCGGCCTCCCTGACCTGCGCGGCAATCGGATGAAGCGTGTGAAAGTACACGTCTTGCCCGATCCAGCCGGCCGCGAGCAACACAAGCGTCCAGAGCAAACCGCGTCTCAAACACTCACCGCCTCAGGACCGTTTTCGTCCCTTGCGAATCACCCCATGGAGATACGCGAGAATGCCATGGCGCGTGAGCAGCCCCACAAATTTCCCGTGCTCATCCTCGACGCACAGAAAGGGCGCGTCGATGCTCAGCTGAAGCGCACGCAAAAATGACTCGCCCTGGCCGATGCGGTGAAAGTCTGTGCGCATGACATCCTGCACGGTGAACGAAGAGAGCGCCTCAAACTCAATCCGCTCGAGCCCGAGGATTCGATCGAGAATCAGGGTTTTACTGATCACCCCGACCACTCTCCCGTCGCTCGTCACGACGGGGATGGCCGAATAGCCGGACTTGATCAGAACCAAGAGCGCATGTTCGGCGCTGTGCTGCGGGTGAACGCAGGCCACGTCGTCCGCATCGATGATGAGGCGAGCGATGTCCTCGTCCTGCAACGTCAAAGACTGCATAGTCTCCATAGACATAGACGAACGTCTCCCTGAATGACAGGCACTGCCTGTCGGTGTTCGCCTCGTATTGTACCAGAATGCGGACGTCGCCGATACGGCGACGCCCCGCCTCATCAGGAAACGGGTCCCACGCGACGATGGGTCATGTCGGGCGGAGGCACGACGGCCGGGTCCAACCGCTCATGGGCAATCTCGGGTGCGACGCCTCCGTCTTGCTGCAATCGGTCGATCCCGTCGAACACCGAATCCAGGTAGACCTCGCTCCCATGCGCCTGGTTTCCGTCCGGCACAGGCGTGTGGCCGAGATCGTCCGCCATGGCTCTCGCCTCCTTCGCATGGTGTCCCCTCTCTATCGTGACCACGCGAAGGCGGCACTATTCGATGGCAAGGACGGTGGTTCGGGCGAGCGGGTTCAAGATGCGCCGGTCTTCTCATACATAAAAGGGGCGACAAGCCGGAAATCGCGCGCGTCGATGCCCACCAGCTGTTCCGTGCTCCCCACAAACAACAGGCCTCCAGGCCTCAGGGCGCGCGAAAAACCGAGGATAATCTTTTGTTTCGCTGCGTCGGTCAAATAGATCAGCAAATTGCGGCATACGATGAGGTGGAGATCGCGAGGATACGGATCCGCGAGCAGGTTGTGCCGCTCAAAGCGCACGGCTCGGCGAACGTGCGGGGCAACGCGCCATCCGCCCGACACGGGCTCAAAGTAGCGGACTCGCCGGCCTTGCGAGACGTTGACCAGTGCGCGCTCCGGATACACGCCGCCCATGGCGATGTTCAGAGCGTCTCCATCCAAGTCGGTCGCCCAGATGTCCGCCTCAAGGCCGAGTTCCGCGCACAAGATGGAAAGGCTGTACGGCTCTTCGCCATGGGCACAACCCGCGCTCCACGCGCGCAGCGGTCCATCCGGCGGCAGAGCTTGCAGCCGATGCTGGAGGTCGGCCCACCGCTCGGGATTCCGAAAAAATTCAGATACCTGTATGGTGATGCGGTCGACGAGCTCCTGAAGAAGCTTGGCATCTCGCGAAAGCGCCGCGGCGTACGAAGCAAAGTCCGGGAAGCCACGGCGATCCCGGAGATGCGCAAGGCGGCGCTCCATTTGCGGACGCTTGTATTGGCGAAGGTCGATCCCAGTCAACCTCCGGACGTGATCGACAAACTCGAGGTACGAATCCAGGGTCACTCACTCCACAAAGGCGGGGGTTTCTGTGGCAAACGCAAGGTGGAATCTCGGCATCGCCCTTTCGGGTGGCACGCTGAAAGCCGCGGCGCACGTGGGGGTCTTGTCCGCACTCGAGCGATTGGGCGTGTATTCAGACGCCATCGCAGGGACAAGCGCGGGATCCCTCGTGGCCACCCTCTATGCGTACGGCTACCGCGCCGACGATCTGGAGCGGTTGGTCGGCTCGTTTCCCGGGTGGCGCCTCATGGACTACGGTTTTCCCACCATACAATCGCTTATCACCCTGGGGGCCATCCGGCTCGGGTTCCGCACGCGAGGGGAACCCATGCCACCCGGACTTCTTCGCGGCGTGCGGTTCCGGCGGTACATTGAGCGCCTGCTTGCGCCACGCAGACCGCAGATGCCACTCTTCGTCCTTGCAACCGATCTCGTCTCGGGGCGCCCCATCATCCTCACGCCGAACGAGGTGCGCATGGACACCGTCGAGCGCACGGACGACGTGGCCGCCGCAGTCGCGGGAAGCTGTGCGCTGCCCGGCGTGTTCCCGCCCGTCAGGCACGGTCCCTATTGGCTCGTGGACGGCGCCATGCGCCACTACGTGCCCGTCAGCGCGCTGAAGCAGCTCGGATGCCGGCACATTCTTGCGGTGAACCTCTACAGACTCCCAGCCGAATACCATCCCAAGACCATGATCGATGTGTTTCTACGCGCATTCGAGATTCTCCTGCGAGAGTCCATTGACAACGACCTCGAGGCGGCGTCGGTTTTACTGCTCGAGCCGGACCTATCGCCGGTTCAAGGCCGCTTTTTCGAGCGACTTCCCGCCTATATTCGCGCTGGTCGCGCTTGTGTAGAACACCAAGCAGACGCCATCCTCACGTTCATACGCGCATGAACGCCCGCGCGCATACGCGCACGCTTCCGGCCGGCGGTCGACCGTCTCTCGCTCCAAGTCGAAAACGAAAAACCCGCGCTTTCGCGCGGGCTCCTTTACGCGAGCCATGCATCCAGTGACCGCTCGTAGCTGAGCGCACCCTCTGGGAACCAGAGCTCCATTTCGCGCTTGGCGCTTTCTGGAGAATCGGAACCGTGCACGACGTTCATCCCGATGGTGAGGGCCAGATCGCCGCGAATGGTGCCCGGCTGAGCCTCCGCCGGGTTGGTCTTGCCCATCATCCCCCGCACGACCGCAATGGCATTTTCGCCCTCGAGGATCATCGCAAACACCGGGGCGGACGTGATGAACCGCACCAACTCCGGGAAAAAGGGCCGTTCACGGTGTTCCGCGTAGTGCGCCTCCGCGAGCTCCTGAGAAACCTGCACGAGCTTGGCCGCGACGAGCTTCAACCCCTTTCGCTCGAACCGAGCCAAAATCTCACCGATGAGTCCGCGCTGCACCCCATCGGGCTTCACCATGACAAAGGTCTGCTCTTGCGCCATGTCGTCATCCCTCGCCCTATGCTTGTTGTCCGCAGATTGGCCACAGACGGCGCTATTGTAAGAAATTCTTCGCACCCATTGCAAGTCAGTATTGCCGCCGGATGATAAACGTGGTGAGGCCCATCAGCTGGTCGCGCACCGTGGTTCGGCTCACGCGTTGGAGGAGCTGCCTCGACTTCTCCAGGTATCGCTCCGCCAAGCGCTTGGCCTCGTCGAGCGCTCCCGAGGACACGACGATGTGAATCGCTTCCTCCGCCTCCTCGTCGCGCATCCCTTCGTGGACCAGTGCCTTGAGCCGATCCCCCAGCTCCGGACGCGAAGCAGCCAGAAGGGCCGGCAGCGTCAGATTGCCCTGGCGCAGGTCTCCGCCCACCGGCTTGCCCACAATTTCGGAGGCACCTGTGAAATCCAGCAAATCGTCGACGATTTGAAACGCCATGCCCGCGGCGTGCCCGAACTGCGCGAGCGCCGAGACCTCGCGCGCCTCTGCGCCCCCCACCATCGCGCCCAACTGACAGCTGAGCGAGATGAGCAGCGCCGTCTTGCGATGAATTCGCCTCAGGTACGTCATGATGCCCTGCGA
Source organism: Alicyclobacillus vulcanalis (assembly GCF_900156755.1). Taxonomy (GTDB): domain Bacteria; phylum Bacillota; class Bacilli; order Alicyclobacillales; family Alicyclobacillaceae; genus Alicyclobacillus; species Alicyclobacillus vulcanalis. The sequence goes on along the minus strand of NZ_FTOO01000008.1, from coordinate 19,739 downwards.
CCAATTGTAAAAGTCCTCAATCTGTTCGATCTCGCCTTCGCACAACAGCACGATGCCCCGCGCCATCAGGCGGTGGACCTCCAGGTTGTCCACTTCCGCGAGCAGTTGAATCGCACGTGCAAACAGGTAATCCCCGGTGTACATCGCCGCAAGGTTGCCGTAACTTTTGCGAACCGTCGGCCGACCGCGGCGCAAATCGGCGCGATCGATCACGTCGTCATGAACCAGCGTGGCCATGTGAATCATTTCCAGAGCTGCAGCCAACTTGGCGACGTCCTCGGACCACTCGCGTTCCCCAAGGCCACAGATCAACGCGAAAAGAGGGCGAATCCGCTTGCCGCCGGCCTCCAGCAGCGTTCGTCCCGCCTTCGCCAGATCCGCATGATCCGCGTGCGCGCGCTCGTCCAACAGGCGTTCGACGCGATCGAGTTCATGTCGGTACTGGAGGTAAATCTCATGAAATTCCACGCCGACCGCTCCTCATTTCCATCCAATGTGGAAAGCCGCAATGCCGAACGTCAGCGGCCGACTCCACACATCGCGCAAGCCCACGCGGCGGAACATCTCTTCGAGCCCCTTTCGATCGGGAAAATCGATCAGCGACTCGGGCAACCATGCGTACGGCTCGCGCTCGCCCACCACGAGTTCCCCGATTTTCGGGAGTACCCGGTAAAAGTAAAAGTAGTACAACCGGCGAAACCAAGCGGCCTCCGGTTTCGAGAGCTCGAGCGAAACCACGGCTCCCCCGGGCTTGACCACGCGTGCCATCTCGCGAAGGCAGCCTTCCGCACTCGGCATGTTGCGGAGCGCAAAGCCGATGGTGCATAGATCAAACGAATTGTCCGGAAACGGGAGGTTCATCGCGTCCCCGTGCACAAACTCGACGCGATCGCGAAAAGGAAACTGTCGACGCCGCTCTTCGGCGACTTCGAGCATGGCCTCCGTGAAATCGAGGCCGATGACCCGCCCGCCAGGCCCGAGGCGCTTTGCGATGGCAAACGTCCATGCCCCCGTCCCTGCCGCCACATCCAGCACCTGGGCATCAGGAGAAAGCGGCAACTGGCGCATCGCGTAGTTGCGCCAGAGACGATGTTGTTGAAAACTGAGCACGGAATTCATTGCATCGTAGCGCCTGGCGATTTTCGAAAACACATCGTGCACATATGCCGACTTATCCCCGTGCATTTCAACGCTTCCCTTCCGCTGCCTGAAGCCCTTGCGGCTCCTCCGGAAGGGCGTATTCGAATACCGGCCACGTCCCGCGCACCCGATTCGGGTCCTTGGATACCGCCGTGTTCCCGTCGCGACCCCGCCATCCACCGGCCGCCCCGCGCGTGAAGACGCGAACTTTGGCGGCCCCGGCGATGACGCGAGCCCGCACGGCCTCCTCGACCCTCTGCATCCAGGGCGCAGGGTCCGGGTGATAGTGGCGAACCAAGGCTCGGAGCAGCTCTGCCTCGATGGTCGACATCCGCTCGACGTACACGTCCAGCGAGAGCGGCGACGCCATCAGCAGGTCCATCTTGGCTTCGTTGATCCGCACGACGGCTTCACACAGCTCGCGCATGAGCGCGCGATTGCCGAGCTGAGCAAGCAAAAGGTAGTACTTGCTGCTGTCGTAATCCCCTGCGAGCACCACAAGGCCCTGTTCAGCCGCCGCCCATTCGTCAATCTCATCGTGAATCGAGAGCCCCTGCTCCAACAGAAGCATCGCGGTGAGGACCTGTTCCGCTTCGACATCCGGCACTTCAGCCGACCGCAGGATGGCGTAACCGAGTTCGAAATGAAAGGGACTCACCGCCTGGCGGACCTTCCGCTTGGCCAAGTAATCGTGATTCATATGCGTCTTGGCGTAACGCGTTACGCGTTGAAACATTGCCTCCCGAGCGTCCGTCAAGCCGGTGTCATCTCCTTCGAACGGGCCGTCCCTCGTATGCTGCGGATAGTATATCATAAATGGTGGACGCTCACGCGTCCTCGTCGGTCCGCACCACCCCATACCTCGTGTAAATGACGGCTTTGCCCCGAATTTTGATGGCGGATGTATGCTCCGTGAACTGCGCAATCATAACCTCACTCTTGTCCAGTTTCTCGGCATGATGAAACCGCGTCTGCGGTCCACGCGTCATGCCGTTCACCTGCACCCCGTTTTCGAGTGCGCGAATCACCACGTAATCGCCGCTGTAGGGCGTGTCAGCCAAGGCCGCAGCCTCCTTCGAATCCGCCTAAAATACGAAGACCAGCGCTCAACACGCTGGTCGCTGGTCGGAATGACGGGATTTGAACCCGTGACCTCTACCTCCCCAAGGTAGCGCGCTACCAGGCTGCGCCACATCCCGACGTCCTTCGCTCTATTCCTGAAGCCGAAGATGATTGTAGCACGAGCGGCCCTTTTGCGCAAGTGCACCCCGGCTGAATCGCCTGCCACGCCAAAACGCCATCCCGAGCCGGCGAGAGATGGCACAGGATGGCCCTCGCCCACTGCGATCCGGCCATCCTGTGATCCTGTGAAGTCCGTTCAGAACGTCGTGATGACATTGAAACCCGTTGTCTCAAACCGCGTCATCTTGTCGAAGACGTCATGGATATCCGCGAGAGAAACCTCGCGCTCCACGAGGTCCCTCGGCCTGAGGCGTCCTTCAGCGACGAGCGCTAAGAGTCCCGCGTAGTCGGGATGCGGGATGCCGAGACTGCCCACCACTTCGATTTCACAGCTCGTGATGAGGTCCATCGGCAAAGGCACGAATCCACCCTCTTCCGACGTCGTCAGGCCTATTTGGACGTGCCGGCCTCCTTTGCGCAGGCATAGGACCGAATGAAGGACCGTGTCCCGAATGCCGAGCGCATCGATGCTCACATGTGCTCCACCCTGGGTGATCTCGCGAATGGCTTCGACCACAGGATCCTTGCGGGCGTTCACCACCGCTGACGCCCCTTCGGCGCGTGCCTTCACGAGTTTATCGTCATCCACGTCCACGGCGATCACGCGTGCGCCCATCGCGTGCGCCGTTTGAATCGCCGACAGTCCCACGCCGCCTGCCCCGTGGATCGCCACCCACTGGCCCGGACGGACGCCGCCCCGCATCACGCCGTGATAGCCCGTCATGAAGCGACACCCCACGGCCGCAGCGGTCAGCGCGTCCACCCCCTCTGGCAGGCGAATTAAATTCAAACTCGCATTCCGCACGACCACATATTCGGCAAAGCTTCCGTCCCAACTGAATCCGTAAATGCCCACGTTGTCGCAACGATTCGGAACGCCGGCGTGGCAGTGCTCGCAATGTCCGCAGGCGTAGTGAAACGGCACGGTGACTTTGTCCCCGATCGAAAACCCTTTCACGTCGCGCCCGAGCGCGACGACCTCGCCCCCGAACTCATGCCCCGGTGTGATGGGCAGTGCAGGGCTCAGGCCGAGCCACGACCAATCGCCCATCCACCCGTGCCAGTCGCTCCGGCAGATTCCGCTCGCTTCCACGCGAATGACTGCATCGTCCGGCCCAGGCGAAGGATCTGGCACTTCCTCGATGACAAGCGGTTCGCGAAATGCCACCATCCGCGCAGCCCTCATGGCTTGTCCATGCTCCTTTCCAAACCACCACTCGGACCCTCGTCCACTAGATGCGTATGCTGCGGCTATCGGGAACATGACCCGTCTGAAACGGAACGCCCGCCCCTCGTGTGCATGGGGGCGGGCGCAGGCGCGTGTCACAAGATGATGGCGATGAGGCCACCGCTGCCTTCGTTGATAATCCGCTGGAGTGTCTCCTTCAGTTTAAACTGTGCGCTCTCAGGCATGAGCGACAGTTTTGCAGAAATGCCCTCGCGCACGATCGCGGCGAGCGATTTACCGAAGATGTCGCTCTCCCAAATTTTTAGCGGATCTTTCTCGAAGTCCTGCATCAGGTACCGGACCAGTTCCTCGGACTGCTTCTCCGTGCCGACGATGGGCGCAAATTCGCTCTCGACGTCGACCCGAATCATGTGGATGGAGGGCGCGGTCGCCTTCAACCTCACGCCAAATCGCGATCCTTGCTTGATGAGCTCCGGTTCGTCGAGCGTCATCTCCTCGAGCGCCGGTGGCGCAATGCCATAGCCCGTGAGCTTCACCATGCGCAGCGCTTCGGCAACTTTGTCGTATTCCCGCTTGGCATAGGTGAATTCCTTCATCATCTTCAGCAACTGGTCTCGACCAGTAATCTGAACGCCGACGATCTCGGTGAGCACCTGGTCGTAGAGTTCGTCGGGTGCGTCGAGCTCAATGACGGCGACTCCGTGACCCATGTCCATGTGAGCCAAGCCACACGCCGAGACGAAGGAGAACTGCGCGAACTGGGCGACAACCCGATCAATATCGCGCACGCGGCGAATGTCGCGAATCGTCTCGCGAACCGCCTCTTCAAACTGCTGCCTCAACCAGTGGTCGGGATCGAGGACCATGACCCAGTTTGGAAGGTTGACGTTCACCTCTTTCACCGGGAACTCGTAGAGGGCCTCGCGCAGCACGTAGTAGATCTCGTGCGTCGTCAGCGTGGCGCAGGAGAGGGCCAGGACAGGCACGTCGTACTTTTCGGTCAGCTCCTCCCGCAATTGCTGCACGCGCGGATGGTCGGGCGTCACCGAATTCACAATCATCACGAATGGTTTCCCGAGCTCCTTCAGTTCCGCTACCACGCGCTCTTCCGCGGCCACGTAATTTTCTCGCGGAATTTCGGCCACAGAACCGTCCGTCGTCACCACGATGCCAATCGTCGAGTGGTCGGCGATCACCTTACGCGTGCCGATCTCGGCCGCCTCTTGAAAGGGGACGGGATCGTCGAACCACGGCGTCGTCACCATCCGCGGGCCGTTCTCGTCCTCGTATCCCCGCGCTCCCTCCACGGCATAGCCGACGCAGTCCACGATGCGCACGTTTACGTCAAGCCCTTCCGCGACGTGCACCTGAACCGCTTGATTCGGGATAAACTTGGGCTCTGTGGTCATGATGGTGCGCCCTGCGGCACTTTGGGGGAGCTCGTCAATGGTTCGAGCGCGGTCAGCTTCGTCTGGAATATTGGGGATGACAATCAGTTCCATGAACTTTTTAATAAACGTTGACTTGCCAGTGCGCACGGGGCCGACCACGCCGAGGTATATATCGCCCCCCGTCCGCTCCGCAATGTCTTGAAAGACGTCGAATTTTTCCACGTTTCTCCCTCCTCGAGATGACCGGCGTGGACAGCATGAACGCATGCCTCGCCCCGGCCCACCGACAATCCACGCAGACGTCACGCCATCGATGGACAGTAGCCAATATATGCGGCGCAAAGGCCGGTATGCTTCGCGAAGCAGAGCGCCTCGTCCCTGACGCCACTATGTATACGGAAGGGAGACGTAGAATAGAACCTTGGCACAGAGGGAAGGAGGGGGGATCAAGACAAGGGATCCACGCCAATCACGGCCTGGATCCCGGGCAAGGCTTATCGCTGGATGTGCTGACGATAGGCTTCTGCGTCCAAAAGCGCCTCGAGCTCGGCTGGGTCCGCCATCTCGACGACGATCATCCACGCCTCGTCGTACGGCGACTCGTTGACCTTTTCGGGGGCAGCTGCAAGCGCTTCGTTCACCTCGACCACGCGCCCGCTCACGGGAGCGTACAGATCCGACACCGTCTTGACCGACTCGACGGTGCCAAAGGTGTCTCCCGCTTTCACCTCGGCGCCCACCTCGGGCAACTCCACGTACACAATATCCCCGAGCTCGTCTTGGGCGAAATCCGTGATTCCGACATAGGCGCGGGAACCCTCGACGCGTACCCATTCATGTTCACGTGAATACTTCAATCCGTCTGGAATGTTCACGAGCAGGCCTCCCTCCACGGCTCACCGACGGTAGTGTACCAGATTGCCTCATGCGCTGCCACGCGCAACTATGGCAAGCGAAACTCCGCAGTCAGCGGCTGGGCACCGATGTCCTCCATCTCGTGGTTCTTGCCCCGTGTCATGAGCAATTCGATGCCTTCTGCAGGGGAAATGTCGCCCGTCAGCACGCGCGCAATCGCCTGCGTGATCGGCATTTCCACGCCAGATCGGCGCGCAAGTTGCTCTGCGGCAAACGTCGCGTTCACGCCCTCGACCGCCATGCCGATGGCGTCAAGCACCTCCGGCAAGCGAAGTCCCTTCGCCAAAAGCCGGCCCGCTCGGTGGTTCCGGCTGTGTTCACTCGTGCACGTGACGATGAGATCGCCAATACCTGCGAGACCCGAGAAGGTCAGAGGCGATGCGCCGAGCGCCACGCCCAGGCGCGTGATCTCCGCGAGCCCGCGCGTCATGAGCGCCGCGCGCGTGTTATCGCCAAGGCCCAACCCCTCCGCCAAGCCCGCCCCAAGCGCGATGATGTTCTTCAAAGCCCCGCCCAACTCTACGCCGATCACGTCAGCCTGCGTGTACACGCGAAATCGATCCGTCATCAGCGCATCCTGCGCGCGTTCCGCCACCTGCCTGCTCGCGCTCGCCACGACGACCGTCGTCGGCATCTGGCGAATGACTTCCTCCGCGTGAGACGGTCCCGAAAGAACCGCGAGCCGCCGCTCCATCCCAGGGATCTCCCGCTCGAGCCAGGCGCTGACCCGCAGATTGTCCGGCCGGACGAAGCCCTTGACGGCGTGGACCACAAGGACGTGATCGGGCAACGAACGAATCAGCGGCAAGGTCTCCGCAATGGCGCCCGAAGGCACCGCCAGCACCACCAGGGAGGCCCCTGCCAGGGCCTCGGCGGGATCTGCCGTCGCTGTGAGCTGCGGCGGGAGGTCCGCCCCTGGGAGATAGCGCTCGTTCCGATGCCTGACCGTGATGTCCTCCGCCACTTCGGCGCGGCGCGCCCAGACGGTCACGTCCCACCCATTCCACACGAGGACCGCGGCTAGCGCCGTGCCCCAACTGCCCGCTCCCAAGACGCACGCCTTCATCACACGCCCTCGCTTGTCCGGTCGAAAATCCGCCGCTCGGTCCCATGCAGCAGGCGGTCGATGTTGGAACGGTGCCGATACAAGGCGAGCAGAGCAAGCACGATGCTCGCGGCAAAGGTCCAGCCCTCAAAGTGGAACACAGCGACGAAGACAGGCACGAGGCAGACGAAGACGATCGACCCGAGGGACACGTAACGGGTGAGCGCGATGACGGCTAGACACACGAGTCCGGCGATCACGGCCGCGAGCGGCGCGAGCCAAAGCAGCACGCCGATGGTGGTCGCGATCCCTTTCCCACCGCGGAACCCAAAAAACAGCGGCCAGTTGTGACCCACCACCACCGCCACCGCGGTCAGGGCGAGCACCCACGCGGCGTGCGGCGTCAGCGCGTCCGCTATCCACAGGGCGATCGCGCCTTTCAATCCGTCGAAGATCAGCACCAGCACGCCCCACTTGAGGCCCAACGTGCGCATCGTGTTGGTGGCGCCCGCGTTCCCGCTGCCCAAGGCGCGAATGTCGCGGCCGCTGACCCAGCGCACCACCAGGGTGCTCGTCGAAATCGAGCCGATCAAATATGCGATGACGATGCTCAACAGCGAAACGAACGCCATACGACCAACGCTCCCTCTCAGGCCGTTCCGTCAACGCGATTCGGCTTCGTCGCGCGCTCGCAGGACGATGCGAATGGGGGTCCCCCGGAAGCCGAACGCCTCGCGAAGCTGATTTTCAAGATAACGTTCATACGAGAAGTGGCTCATCTCAGGATCATTGACGAAAATGACAAACGTCGGAGGCTTGACGGCGACCTGGGTCCCATAGTAGAGTTTGAGCCTCCGTCCTCCCTTTGACGGCGGTGACACGGAAACCTGGGCATCCGCCAAGACGCGGTTCAGCGTGGCGGTCGGCACCCGCATCGCGTGAAACTCAGAGACTTCCTTGGCGACATCGAGCAACCGATTCACCCGCTGGCCTGTCAGGGCGGACACGAACACCACGGGCGCAAATCGGAGAAACGGAAACTCCTCCCTGATCTTTTCCTCAAATCGGTGGGCTGTTTTATCGTCCTTTTCGATGGCGTCCCACTTGTTGACCACGAAGGCGATGGCACACCCGGCGTCCAGCGCGTAACCGGCCACGCGCTTGTCCTGTTCGACGATCCCCGTTTCTGCGTCAAGGACCACAAACGCTACGTCCGCGCGATCCAGCGCCCGAAGCGCCCGAAGCACGCTGTATTTTTCGATGCGCTCGTACACTTTTCCTTTTCGCCGCATGCCGGCCGTATCGACCAACACATACGACTGGCCATCTCGAACCAGCAGCGTGTCGATCGCGTCGCGAGTCGTCCCCGCGATCGGACTCACCATCACGCGCTCCTCACCCAGCAACCGGTTGACCAGGCTTGACTTTCCCACGTTTGGCCGGCCGACGAAGGCGATTCGAATGGCGTCTTCATCTTCGTCCTCGTCCGAGCGCTTCGGCAGGGCCTCGACGACCGCGTCCAGCAAGTCGCCGGTCCCCTTTCCGTGCTCCGCCGAGAACGGGATCGGTTCTCCAAACCCCAGCCGATAGAAGTCATAACGCAGCGCCATCTGTTCGGCGTGATCGAGCTTGTTCACCCCAAGCACGACAGGCTTTCGAGCGCGGCGCAGGACGTCCGCGACATGCTCGTCCGCCTGTGTCACACCTTCGCGGCCGTCGACCACAAACAGAATGACGTCCGCTTCATCAATGGCGATTTGCGCCTGCACCCGAATGAGGTTCCCCATTTCGTCCTCGTCGTCCAGCTCGATCCCGCCCGTATCGATCACGCGAAACGACACGCCGTTCCAATCGCTTTTCCCATAGATGCGGTCCCTGGTCACGCCGGGCGTATCCTCAACGATAGACACGCGACGGCCGACCAAGCGGTTGAAGAGGGTCGATTTGCCGACGTTTGCGCGGCCCACGATGGCCACGACAGGCAATGACATGCATCGTCACCTCCGTTCTCCTTCGTTGGTCTTCCTCCTGCGGCAGGTCGCCGGCAGCCCATTATCTCGGAATTCGCGGTGCACGTCAATGACCGGAACGCTCGCGGGCATCCTCCAACGATCCCGCACTTGTTCGCGACATCCACCGAGCACAAGCCTCGAACATCGCGGCAAACACGAACACCGAGGACATCTGTAGCTCGTCTCGGAAAGCCAAGCCGCCAAACAGCACCACGCCCGCGCTGACAAGCGCTCGCGTAAGCGGGGCCGGCGAAAGAAGGGCCGCGCACACACCGGCCACTGCGCTCGACCAAATTTCTGGAGATACGCCGGCAAAGTCAGCGAACGGGGCCAGCTTGGGCCAGGCGAGCATCACGGCGATGGCCACAGCCGCCACCCCGAACGACCGCCAAGGCGCTTTCCTCAGAGAGGCCAGCTCGTAAAGGGAAATCATCAACCACAGCGTCGGTGCCACCCATTCGGGAACGAGCCACCGCAACAGCCACGCTGCGAGACAAGCGACCACCACAGCCCTCACGAGCCAGCGAGGGCGAACGGAAACAGGCGGCCACAGGCCGAGCGCAAGTGCTGCCGGAATCACCCAGATCATCCCGCCCTGCAAGCCGCAATACCTCCAAGCCTCCAAGACCGAATCCGCACTCGCGTATAGAAAACCCCGCCCTCACAGGCGGGGTCACGTATCGGTGGATGTCACTTAAACAAATCGCCGAAAAGGTCGCCCAACGTCGGCCCTGAAGCCCCTTCGTTGCGTGGCTCAGCCGGCCTCCGCTCGCGGCGGCCCCCACGCGCCTGTCCACCCCGTGAAGAGGACGAGTCCCGCATCGACAGCGAGATCCGCTTGCGCTCCGGATCCACACTCAACACGCGAACCGTAACTTCCTGACCGGGTTCAAGGACGTCCGAAGGCTTGTCGACGTGCTCGTTCGAAATCTGCGACACGTGCACCAGACCTTCCAGGCCCGGTCGAAGCTCCACAAATGCTCCGAAGTCCACCACGCGGCGAACCACGCCCTGGACCACATCCCCAGGCTGGAACTCGTGCGCATAGGTTTCCCACGGCTCAGGCAGCGCGGCTTTAATGGAGAGGGAAATGCGGCCCGCATCTGGATCGACGCGCAGCACGCGCACCTTGACGCGCTCGCCCTCGTGCACGACCTCAGACGGATGATTCACGTGCGAAAACGAAAGCTCGGAGATGTGAACCAGGCCGTCCGCGCCCCCTACATCGACGAAGGCGCCAAAGTCGGTGAGGCGCTGAACGGTTCCCTCGATCACGTCGCCAGGCTTCAATTCCTCGAACACCTTGCGCGCACGCGCCTCGCTTTCTTCCTCGAGAACCGCACGCCGCGAGAGAATCAACTTGTTTTTGTGCGGGTCAACCTCCACCACCTTGCAGCGGAGTTTTTGACCTTTGAATTGCTCGAGATTCTCGACGAAATGCCGGTCTACCAAGGAGGCCGGAATGAACGCGCGCACTCCCACGTCTGCGACCAGTCCGCCTTTGACGACATCGCGGATCTCCACTTCAATCGGCTCGCCGCTTTCCAGAAGCTGTTGCATGCGCTCCCACGCGGACGTCTGCTCCGCGCGGCGCTTCGACAGCGTCACGTGACCGGACTCCATATCGACCTTCAGAACCTGAGCGGTCACCGAGCTGCCGACGCTGACCACGTCGCTCGGGTTCGTCCCTGGCACCGCGGACAGTTCCTGCGGCGAAATATGCCCCTCATAACCGTGAGGCAGCGCGACGGTCACGCCGTGATCGTCCACGGCGGTCACTTCGCCGGTCACCACGTCCCCCTCGCGAACCGCCGCATCGGTCAACATTTCACGCAAATCCTCAGACATGTCAATGGCCTCCCGTTTCGATGGTCACTTTATGATGGCAACGCGCGACAGGAGTCGGCGTTCATTCGCTGTGTCCCAAGCGACGCCAAGCCCACGTTGACCTTCCACAAAGGTTACCTATAGCATACCAAATTGAACAAGCCCCAAACGCCCTTTTGGAATCACCACACCCAACTTTGTATACGCCTACTGTAACACAGTCCTGCCCCGTAAGGGAAACCACTCGTCCATTAAAGAGGAAGTTCGGTTTGTCCACAGAGGGCCATCAGCTGATCACGAAGGTTTTGCAGGATCTCCGCATCTGTCCGATCGCCGACTTGAATGGGCGTTCCGAAACGCACCTCAATGCGCTGAAACAACCGATACCGCCCTCGAATGCCGACCGGTTGAATGACCGCGCCAGCTTTGCGCGCAATCGACACAATGCCGGGCTGCAAAGGGCCGAGCTTCCCGGTTCGCGACCGGTGGCCTTCGGGAAACATGACGAGACATGTTCCACGTTGCAGCACGTCAATGGCCGTGCGGATGGCACGCCGATCCACCCGCCCACGCTCGATAGGAAATCCGCCCAGCGCCACAAAGATGCGGCGCAAAACCGGGATGCGGAACAACTCGGCCTTGCCCATGAACCGTATGTATCTCGGAACCAGAATGCCTAGAAGCGGAGGATCAAAGTTGGACAAATGATTGGAGGCGATGATCACGCCTCCCTGGCGAGGCAGCTGCTCGATCCCCTCCACGCGCAGGCGAAAACAGGTGTGGAAAAACGTCGTGACGACAGCCCGCGCGAAACGGTAGAACGGGGTGCGGGGCAAATCGGTGGTGTCACCGGACATGAGCATTCTCCACCAGCTGCACGATCTCGTCCACCACGGTTTCAATGGACTTGTCCGTCGAGTCAATGCGCACCGCATCGTCCGCCATCCGAAGCGGCGCAATCGACCGTTCGGAATCCTTACGGTCCCGTTCAATCACGCTCTTCACCATGTCCTCCAAAGACACGTGGTACCCCATGCGACGGTACTCTTCTTGGCGCCGCCTCGCACGCTCCTCTGGCGCAGCCGTCAAAAACACCTTCACGGTCGCGTGCGGCAACACGACGGTCCCGATGTCGCGTCCATCCATCACCACGGAATGGCGCTCGGCAAATGCCCTCTGCCATTCCGTCAGCAACTGCCGAATGCGAGGATGCGCTGCGACGGTAGAGACCAAGGCGCTGACTTCCGGCTCGCGGAGACGAGATGTCACATCCACGCCGTCGATCACGACCTGCAGCGTGCGGTCCTCCCCCTGTTCGAACGACACGCAGTGTTGCTCAAGCAGGGCCTCCACATCCTTCTCGGAATGGACATTGGTTCCCTCTTTTGCGCACAGATACGCGACAGCCCGATACATGGCGCCTGTGTCGACGTACATCAAGTTCAGCCGCTCCGCAACCCGCTTCGCGACGGTACTTTTGCCGGCGCCAGCGGGTCCGTCGATGGCGATGGTCACAGGTGCCACGTCGAAACCTCCTTCCGGCTCAATACTCATTGCCTCGATGGTAGCATAACCGGAAAAGGTTCGGCAACGCGCTCAGCGCTCAAAAGAAGGTCACGGGCTCCAGGGACGCCGTGGCCGTTCCGCCCCCCAGCGTGATGGTTTCACCGGTCACGGGGTAGAGCATATCGCTCGCCCCATCCTCGACGTAAATCGTGACGACCGGGCCGTTGGGCGTCGTATCCCGAAACGAGATGACGTCGCCTGGATGCACCAAAATCTGCATTTCATCTGTTGTAAACGGGCCGAGCGACACGCCGTTGCGAAAGACGATGACGTTCGCCGCCCGCGCGGCACTGTCAGCCGTCAGCACCAGGCTGCCGGTCGCATCCGTCAATCCCGGCGGTGTCCCCGTCTGAACCGAAAATGCGGGGCGAGATGCGGCCCATGCTTCGATTCGCCCTCGCACCCCAGGCAGTTGCATGGCACATTGGGCAAGGACAAGGGTTGTCACCGTTCCCAATGCCACCGGGACGAGCACGTCATCAAGAAATTGGCGCATCCGTCGAATCGCCATGGACATCCCTCCACAGCTAAACGTATGCACCATCCCGGCCGCTATGAATCTATCTGCTCCGCAGAGCGCGCTGACGAAGGAACGTGTAGCGAACCACTTGATCGCGCACGCGTTCCGGAATGTCGACAAACTGCATGGAAATCGTCTGGCCTATCGACTCCGCCTCGACGCGGACGACCTGACACGCCACGTGGAGACGATACGACGTATACGGAAGCGTGACATCGACGAGCGTACGATCCCGATATTGAATATCCACCGCTTCCCTCGTGCGCACCGCCAGACCGCCTCCGCTGATATCGACGGCCTGCGCCACGTGGGTTTGCCCCGTGCGAAGGCATGTGACCGCGACTTGGGCATCGAGCGACACCCGAAAATATTCCCGGCGCTGAATTCTCACCAATTCGCCGCACTTCAGTGGATGAACGAGGCGCACGGCCGGAGTCGGAATGTACGACAGGCCAAGAATCTTCGAGGCATATTGGTATACATCGTTCTCCGACGCCGCGTACTCAATGACGAGCGTTGTATCCACATGCACGTCCATTTCGCGCCCTGTACCTTGATGGACGGGAACGTCCGCGTACAGAAAATCCTGGTCCAAATCCGCGACGCGCGACTTATAACTATGTTCCGAGGTTTCACCTACGACGCGGACGCGCAACGGAGCCCCAATCGGCGGTATCATTGGCATACCGTTCCCCATCCCTTCCAATCTCCTGATTTATTATACACGGAGAAAGGGATGTTGCGGGGATTCCTAGGCATGACAGCTCATCCGTACCAGAACTATCCGTATTATGTCAAGCGCTCGATACTCAGCTCATGGCCCGTGCACCTGTCAAGCACCACGCGGTACGGTTCATCCGTAGCCCCGAATGTGCCGTCAAACGCAACCGCCTGAACCCACCGCCCGTTCGGGTCTTCCGCCAGTACAACTCGCTCATCCTGCACGTGAAACTGGGGACCCAAACGGCTGCGGAGATCGTCCTCCGACAGCGGGTGCGCTGCCTTGGGCAAGGTTTTCGGAGGCCATTTGCCGCGATCGTAAAAACCCACGACCTGGCCTTGATCCAAGGCGACGACGACCTTGCAGCTTGCGTCCAAAGCCGGCACCCCTTGCACCACCGGCTGATAGGTAAACCGCGCGATCCCGTCCACCTGGTTGGCATACGTGCGGACCATCGGCGGCAATCCGACTCGACTCAGCCAACGAGAGGCAATCGAGGCCGCGTCCGCCAGATCCACGCGCGCCTTTCCGAGCGGCCGCACGACGCGGTAGCTGGCAAGCATCCCCGACTGTGCGAATTCGACGCGCACAGGGTGTCCCTGCGCGGTGCCAGTCACCAAGATGTACGATCCGTTGCGCGGATCGCGCACCTGAGTGACCTTGGGCTTCTCGAGCTGGCTCCCCACCAGGCGCTCAGCCTTTGAGATCCAAAGGCCGGGATGGACGGCGTCCGCAGCTTTGGACTTCGGCGGTGAGGCTGGACGTGACATCACGCTTGCCTGCACTCTCGCCAGTGCATTGCGAACGCTGGAGGCGAGCTCTGCGGCCGATTGATGGTCCAGCATGGAGCCGGGATGCCAGGCGATGGGCTCCAGTTGTGTCTCCAACTGCGTCACCGTCTGGTAAGCTTCACGTAGAGCCTCTTGAACACCCGCGTTTCGCGGCGAAACATCCGTGATCATCCAGTGTTCGGCTTCAAAGCCGATTTGGTGCAGTTCCTGGTTGATGCGGTGATCCGGCCCGCCATCGGGAATGCGCGCCATGTCCTGTTGCGCGGCATACGCATATTTTTCGATGTCAGCTAAATGCCGGCGAAAGGACTCTGGGTCTGCCATCATCGAGGCGGATGCCACGGCGGCGCGCAGGGCATCGAGATCTGCAACTTCCGCCCGCAGAGCACCTGCGTACCCCGCGTCCACCATGGCCGCGAGCGATTGCGCGCGGTGTCTCTGACTGTCTCCCCAAGCCAATGCCGCCCCGCCTGCTGCGATCACGGCAGCGGCCGCTCCGATCCACACTGCCCATCGATGCATGGTCTCATCCCCTCCTCATGCCGTAAAGATGTGATGACCAATGGTGACCAGCTCAGGCTGGGCCCACATCCAGGCATTCGATGTCTTCGCCGGATTAAAATAATAAAGAGCACCATGCGTTGGATCCCAGCCATTCACCGCGTCGATCACCGCTTGCATCGCCTCGCGATTCGGCTGAAGGTTGATTTGGCCATCGTTCACACAGTCAAACGCTCCGGGTTGATAGACGATGGCCGGGATGGATTTCGGGAACTTTGGATCGTGCAGTCGATTCAAGATAACCGCCGCGACGGCGACCTGTCCCTCAAACGGTTCACCGCGCGCTTCTCCGTAGACGACGTGCGCCATGAGATTCAAGTCGCTCGCGCTGAGGTTGTCCATCCCATGCGTGAAGCCATCGCCCGACACGAGTGTGCCGGTCGCCTGACCCGCGGACGCAGCGGTCGCGGGAGAGGCTGCGGACGTCCCGGAAGGACGGTCGGGAAAGTCCATTTTGTAGTTCCAGTTGGGGGTGGCTTTCACGAGCATCATCTTCGTTCGCATGTCCACCTCGCCGGTGACCGGGAGACCAAAGTTGTATTGAAAGGTGCGAACCGCCCAATACGTCTTCCAACCGAACACGCCGTCAATTTTTCCCCAGTAATAGCCAAGGAGGTGCAGGCGCCCTTGCAGTTCGTCGACATCGTATCCCGTGCTTCCGTAAATCAGGTTGCGGGCCGTGAACGCATGCAGGGCGGGCGCCGTGATCACCGTGTCCGTGGTCGTCCAGGCCGCAAGGATGAGCGCCCAAGCCGAGATCGCTCGCTTCGCTTTTGTCATCCATGTGCCTCCTTTCGCTGAAAGTCCACAGGCGATGACAAACCGTAGTCTGTAGACGGACAAAAAAAATATGCCCGGGTTTCCCCGGACACGTGAAGGCATTCAACCTTCAGCCGATCACTTCGATATCGAAATCCTTGTCGTTGTCACAAAGGCAACGCTTAAATCCGGTTTCGATGTTGCCCTTTGAATCGCGCGTACCCCGCAGAATAAACGTCTCGCCGCACTTCCGGCATCGGATCACCACTTTAATCCGATGAGCGGCCGGTGTCGGTTCTTGAGCCGACAACGACGACTCAGCGCGCATGGAGATCCCTCCTTCACCTGGGTCTCGCTTCAAATCCATCCTCGCCAACGACTTGCTTCCGCCAACCGCTGCACGCCCACGATGTAGGCCGCCAGCCTCATGTCAACGCCGTACCGCACCGCCACTTGATAGACGCGATCGAACGATTGCCGAACGCGCTCGTCCAACTTCTCCTGGACTTCAGATTCACTCCAATAATATCCCTGGTTGTTCTGCACCCATTCAAAATACGAGACGATGACGTCGCCAGCAAACGACAGCACGTCCGGCACCACGAGAATCTCCCGTTCCATCAGCACCTGCATGGCGTCCTGAGGGGTCGGCGTGTTGGCCGCTTCCACGACGAGAGAAGCCTGAATCTTGCCCGCCAACTCCGACGTCACCGTCACACCCGAGGCCGCCAGAACCAAGATATCGCACGGCTGAACCACAAGGTCGCGGTTGCTCAGCACATCGCGGTACAAACGCGTGACCGTTCCAAACGAGTCCCTGCGCTCCAACAGTTCGTCGACATCCAAGCCCGCTTCACGGTACAGTGCGCCGTACGCATCGCCGACGCCAACGATGCGGGCGCCGCGATCGCTTAGATACTTCGCAAGATAGCTGCCGATGCCACCGAAGCCCTGCACGATGACACGCTGGCCTTCGAGGCTTCTGTCTGTTTGACGAATCGCCTCTTGCAGCGTGAGGGCGATTCCGCGCGCCGCGGCTCCATCCCGCCCACGGGTTCCGCCCAAGATCACGGGTTTCCCTGTGATAAACCCAGGGCTGTCCGACTCCCGAATGTGCGAGTACTCGTCTAGCATCCAGGCCATGTTCTGCGAATTGCTGAATGCGTCCGGCGTAGGCACATCTTTCGCAGGACCCACCACCTGGCT
The DNA here is from genome assembly GCF_900156755.1 of Alicyclobacillus vulcanalis. Lineage (GTDB taxonomy): Bacteria > Bacillota > Bacilli > Alicyclobacillales > Alicyclobacillaceae > Alicyclobacillus > Alicyclobacillus vulcanalis. The sequence continues at coordinate 2,854 of NZ_FTOO01000008.1, read as the reverse complement.
GACGGCACGCACAAAGCTCCGACTCACGCGTTCGATCTCGGAGAACGACATATCGCGCGGGTCACACACAATTCCGCCCTTCGCTCCGCCGAACGGAAGCTCGGCGATGCCGCACCGGATTGACATCCATATCGCGAGCGCCTCCATCTCCTCCAGCGTGATATCTGGATGGAGTCGAATGCCTCCCTTTGTCGGCCCGATGGCGTCATTGTGTTGCACGCGGTAGCCGGTGAAGACCCGCACGCTTCCGTCGTCCATCCGCACGGGAAACCTGACCGTCAACACGCGCATCGGAAGTTTCAAGAGGTCGAAGGCCTCGCGTCCGTACCCGAGGACGTCGAGCGCCTGGCGGACGATAGCCTGTGTCTCTTCAAGCATGGACGTACCCTGTTGACGCTTGTCCGCGGACGCCACAGAATCTGCCAAAGTGTGTACCACCTTTTCCCGGTTGTCGACAGGATGAAATCGAATGAAGACAGCCCTAGTATACACGCCCGTCCGCATTCCGAAAAGCGGACGAAATTTCGCTGAGGCATGAAAAAACGAAGAGTAACTAGAGTGATCTAGTTACTCTCGCTTATATCGAGCGATCACGCCGGAAAGTTCTGCAGGAGCTGTTCCATCGCGTGATCGGCGAAAATCACCTTTCCATATTCCTCAAGAACCCATGACGTCACGCGACTCATCTCACCGTATTCTGCCACCAGGGAGAACACTTCCTCCCACTGTTCAGGCCGGAGATCTCCCCGGATGACGAACTGGTAAGCGCCGTCGTAGTGGTATAGCGCTGTATGCACGGGATACGGATGCAGCGTCCTGCACGCCGCCAGGAGGTCATCGAAATCCCGAAAAGCCACGACCATATGTGTCGGCGTGGAACGCGGCGAAAACCCATGGTCCCGTTCGAAATAGGCCTCTTCGTCCTCCGCGTACTCCCCGTCATCATGTGAAGCCCCTGGCATGGACGGGATACGCGTGACGATGACCACCACGCCCTCCGTCGGCATTGTGAACGCCTCGACGGAAATCGGACCCGCAATGTCGAACCCGACCTCCATATAAGCGGTCTCCATCATATCCCAAAAGAGATCCTGCACTTTCTTCCCGTTGTGCCAAATTTCATCGCGATCGATACCTCGCTCCTCGAGGTCGTCGTAGCTGATGAAAATTCGCACCTTGTCTCGGGCAATTCGCTCGACTCGCATCGGCGTTCCCTCCTTATCGCCAAAGGCCGAGTGAAAGGGCGTGTGATAAAGTATATTATACCTCATTTGCTCCCCATGTCATGGCGTACCGCCTTCCGGGCTCTGCTTCGTCGAATCGCCCATTGCCAAACCCGCGTAACCGGCGATACCCCGACCACGCCTCAGCTCGAGGCGCGCTCCACAATGTTATGCTGCAAAATGACCGTGTAATTGTCGACAGGCTCGTCCTGAAGGAGCTTCGTCAGTAAGCGCATGGAGACCGCCCCGAAATCATACATCGGTTGGGCGATCACGGTCATCTCAGGCCGCACCATCACCGCGAGCCGAGTGTTATCGAACGCGATGACCTTTACATCCCTCGGAACGACCATCCCCATGTCCTGCACCGCGTGGATGGCCGCCAACCCGAGTTCATCCGAAGCGGCAACCACCCCATCTAAGTGATGCTCCTCCAAATACGCTCGGATGATGGGTAGCGACGTCTCGTAGCGCCCGCGTCCAGTTCGAATGACATGCAGTTCCTGTCCCCGCATGCGATTTTGCGCGCCCTGAAGGCGCCTATCCGCCACGACAGAAAACCCTTCATCCATGGTGATAAAGCCGATGCGATGACATCCCTTCTGCAATAGGAAGTTCACGGCATCCCTACCTGAACGGTAGTTATCAATGTTAACCGAAGGAATGCGCCGCTCGGGATCCTCCGTTGCACACAGCACCACCGGGATTTGCGCCTCTTCAAATGCGTCGATCTCCTTGGAAGTGAGGACATTCGTCATGTACAGAATGCCGTCAACCTGCTTCTCCCACATGGTGCCGATCAAATTGACTTCCCGGTCGACCTGGGCGTCGGAGTTCACCAAAAGAATATTGTAATCGTACATATTCGCGATATCCTCAATTCCGCGAACCATCTCCGCGACAAACGCTGCTGAAACGTCTGGCACGATGACGCCTATGGTACGCGTCCGCTTGCTTGCCAAGCCCCTCGCCACAGCGTTGGGCCGGTAACCCAATTTTGCAATAGCTTCCAACACGCGTTTCTTCGTATCTTCTTTGACCACCGCCGTCCCGTTGATCACGCGGGACACAGTAGCCATGGAAACCTTTGCTTCCCTCGCAACGTCATATATCGTCACAGGCATGGCAACCCCACCTCTCGTCCGTCGTCGGCAATCCATGGTATTCGGTTTTGTGTCCTTATTATAATCAAGTTTGGCCAGCCCCTGTAAAGTTCCCGACTCCACCAATGTGAACACATCAAAAGCTCGCCGAAGGCGAGCCTCCAGATGGAACCCTGCGCTCTATGTTCGCTCCTCAGACACCCACCTATGTATGAACCTGAGACGAATAAAGGGTCCGGAATTCTCCGAACCCTCAAGTCTCTGCATGAATGCGGGTGGAGGGACTCGAACCCCCACGGTCGCCCGCCAGAACCTAAATCTGGTGCGTCTGCCAATTCCGCCACACCCGCATACTTCTCCTTCGCCTGGCAACGACCTACCTTCCCAGGAGGCTGCCCTCCCAGTATTCTCGGCGCTGGAGGTCTTCACGTCTGTGTTCGGGATGGGTACGGGTGTTTCCCCTCCGCTTTGGTCACCAGACATCAGCTTCGCTCCATGCTCCCTCGGAGGGCTTCGGCCTTCGGCCTG